>NZ_JAQMUH010000164.1:0-41597 GCF_028331025.1 Anabaenopsis arnoldii
ACGATATCAAGTATTGAATTAAGACTATTGCCAACGCGAAAACCAAGCAATGATAGCGGTAGTCTTTCTTGTAAATCTTAAGAGAAATATCGCGTCTGGCTAAGGCGTGCAAGTCTACTAAGGGATAACCGCTCCCATGCCCCCGTTGAAGTAGAAAGTAAAGTCTAGCTTTGTCTAGGTTTTATATAGCAGACAGCTAAACGTCGAAAAAATATCACCACGCTCTAAGATTAAACGCGGTGAATCTGGAAACCTGTGTAAACAGGGGATTATATCTGAGACTGTCAAACTTCTGAGTTGTTCTCGGTTAAACGTTGTTGTTTAAGGTTTTGTAATTGCTCTAACAAAGAATCTACTTCTGCTTGGAGGTGTTGAAGTTTCGCGTGTTGGTCTTCTTGATAATAAGACTTGGTGACATCGCTAACCCAGAGAGTCTGGGAGGGACGTTCGGAAACACTAGATGAACAAGTAGGCATTGTTAAATAAATTTCCTAAATTGACTCACACCATCTATATAAACATCATAATAACGTTAAGTTAAGATTAGTTAAACAGTTGTATATATTTAATCATATAAACTCATACTTGGCTAGTGTATTTATAAGTGAAGGTAATGGTATCCCCTGAGTTACACACAGAATTTATGGCTGGGAAGGGAGAGTAGTGTGATCACAAAGGAGGATTTCACATAAAATAAAAATCATCAGTGAGACGTTGGCACTCAATGTGGATAATATTCTTATAGAATGAAAAATCTAGAAAATAGCACCTCAAAAGGAGAAATTAAGTTTTTCCCTTGCCAATGGAGGGCTTACCCATCCCCAATCCTTAGTTAAAAACTTTTAAAACCTGTGACTGTGAGTTTGTCTGTTGTTAAATCTACTCGCCAACCTTGGCCCGGACTGATAGAAGCCTATCGCGAATATTTACCTGTAAGCGAGAAAACGCCGGTTGTTACCTTACTAGAGGGTAATACTCCCTTGATTCCAGTACCGGCCATCGCCGAACGCATTGGCAGACAGGTAAAAGTATTTGTCAAATACGATGGTCTTAACCCCACTGGTAGCTTCAAAGATCGGGGTATGACCATGGCAATCACCAAGGCTAAGGAAGCTGGGGCTAAGGCAGTAATTTGTGCTAGTACAGGGAACACCTCAGCGGCGGCGGCAGCTTATGCTAAACGTGGCGGGATGAAGCCTTTTGTGTTGATACCCGATGGCTATGTAGCCTTGGGTAAGTTAGCACAGGCTTTGTTGTACGGTGCGGAAGTTTTAGCAATCAAAGGGAATTTTGACCGCGCCCTGGAAATTGTGCGGGAAATGTCCGAAAGCTATCCCATTACTTTAGTTAATTCTGTGAATCCCTACCGTTTGGAAGGACAAAAAACCGGAGCATTTGAAGTGGTAGATGCTTTGGGTAATGCTCCAGACTGGTTGTGTATCCCAGTGGGTAATGCGGGAAATATCACAGCATATTGGATGGGGTTTTGTCAATATCACCAAGGCGGAAAATGCGATCGCCTACCGCGGATGATGGGATTCCAAGCCGCAGGGGCTGCTCCCCTGGTAAATGGGCATCCTGTTACCCATCCCGAAACCATCGCCACAGCTATACGTATTGGTAACCCTGCTAGTTGGGATAAAGCCATGGCTGCCCAATCTGCTAGTCAAGGTAGTTTTAAAGCCGTTACCGATGAGGAAATTCTCGATGCTTATAGACTTTTAGCATCATCAGAAGGTATTTTCTGTGAACCCGCCAGCGCTGCATCTGTAGCCGGTTTATTGCAGGTTAAAGACCAAGTTCCCACAGGGGCGACAGTGGTTTGTGTCCTCACCGGGAATGGTTTAAAAGACCCAGATACAGCTATTAAACACAGTCAGAGCCAATTTAAACAAGGCATTGATGCTGAAGTAGGGGCAGTAGCCCAAGCAATGGGATTTTAATTATTTGGTATCAGCTGACTGTCAGTGGGGGCTACACCAACTTTTTCTTGGACAGGTAGCCCCTAAATTCATGTATGGCGGATTTTGGTTATGTGGTGAAGATGTTCTGTTAAAGTTTTTTACCTAGCGATCCAATATGAACCAAAAGAGGGATAAATAAGAATAGTTTTATCTAAGTGATTCTCCCCTTAGTTCTTCTATGACTTATTGCCTCAGAATTGCCGATATTCCCACTAATGAGCGTCCACGGGAGCGTTTAATGAGCCACGGTGCTAAAACTTTGGCTACAGCTGAGTTAATTGCAATTCTTTTAGGTACTGGCCAGGGTCCAGGAAAACTTTCGGCTGTAGGATTAGGACAATATATATTACAAGAACTAAGTAAACATCAACGTGACCCCCTAGCAGTTCTGCGAGAGATTAACCCAGCGGAATTAATGCAAATTCCTGGTATTGGCCCAGCCAAAGCCACCACTATCTTAGCGGCAATTGAATTGGGGAAACGTACCTTTCAATTTCGCCCATCAGACAGTACACCCATTGATAACCCCGTTGTGGCTGCGGCTGCACTTAGTCAAGATTTAATGTGGCAAACACAAGAACGTTTTGCAGTGTTGCTGTTAGATGTGAAAAATCGGTTATTGGGAACCCAAGTAATTACTATTGGTACCGCCACGGAAACCTTAGCATCCCCGCGAGAAATTTTCCGAGAAGTCATTCGTCAAGGTGCAACCCGGACAATTATTGCTCATAATCATCCTTCAGGTAATGTGGAACCTAGCCCAGAAGATATAGAATTAACCCGTCAATTATTAGCAGGGGCGCGGCTTTTAGGCATTCCATTATTAGATCACTTGATTTTAGGTAATGGTAATCACCAAAGTTTACGTGAAATTACGACACTGTGGAATGAATACCCCCAAGGTGATTAATAGAAAATGGGAGTGACTGTTATTGCCACTCCTAGAGCCACGGATCAAGAAACTTGAAGATATTACTTACTGTTCCCCTTGCTACCATTCCCATTCCGCATTAGCACACGTTCAGCAAGTTTATCTGGTACTTCCTGGAAATGGTCATGTTCCCAGTGGAAAAACCCAACACCCAGGGTGAGCGATCGCAACTCTATAATAAAGTTTTGCATCTCAGCTTGGGGCAAGTATGCAGATACATGATCCCAGTTTTGCCAATCATCTTTGCCCTCATATCCTAAAATCTGCCCTCTTCTACCACTCAATAATTGCAGTACCTTAGAGGTAAATTCGCTCGGTGTTGTCACTCGCACCCGCAGAATCGGTTCTAGCAGAGTCGGTTTAGCCTGGGGTACTCCCGTTTGCATTGCCAATCGTGCAGCCTGTTTAAAAGCTTGTTCAGAACTATCAACGCTGTGATAAGAACCATTAGTGAGAGTGACAGCCACATCTACCATGGGAAACCCCAAAGGCCCATGTGTTAAAAACTCCCGCACACCCATTTCTACACCAGGAATATACTGTTTAGGAACTACACCCCCAACTATAGTTTCATCGAAGTTAAAACCTTTTCCCCGTGCTAGGGGTTTGATATCCAGGAAAACATCACCAAATTGGCCGTGACCACCACTTTGATGCTTGTAGCGTCCATGAACCGCAGCCACAGTTTTACTGATGGTTTCTTTATATGGTACTTGCGGCTGATGAGTTGTCATCGGTAAGTGATATTTGCGCCGCAGTCTGTCTAGGGCGACTTGTAAATGAATTTCACCTTGACCCCAGAGAATGACCTCATGAGTGTCCCCGTGTTGCTCCCAAGCCAAGGAAGGATCTTCTTCTAACAACTTGCTCAGGGAACTGCTGAGTTTTACTTCATCATTGTGTCTTTCCGGTGTAATCGCCAAAGCATAGACTGGCCTTAACTGTTCTGCTTTGGGTAATTCCTTCACCGGGGTTTGTGTAGAAATTGTCTCTCCTGTGTTGATACCCTCTAAACGGCTCAAAGCGACAATTTCACCTGCACCGACTTGATTAACTAAATGCTGTTGTTGTCCCATGAGGCGGTAAATTCCCCCAGTCCGAACACCATTTAGGACAATACCATCAGTTAATTCACCTCGCCACACACGCACTAAGGAGAGTTTGCCACCTTGGGGGGTATAGTAAGTTTTTAATATCTGGGCTAAGGGGTGATTCCCTTTGATATTTCTTAAACGACGTTCTGCTGTGGTTTCTGATTCCGGCGCTTCTCGTTGTAGTGCTTCTAACAGAGGTCTGACACCATAATCTTTTTCTGCTATACCAAAGAACACCGGAACTACCAAATCCGCCCCTAATTCTAGTTTTAAGTCTTGAATAATTTCTTCTTGGGGTGGTTCAATGTCTTCTAAAAGTTTTTCGAGTAGGTGGTCGTCAAAATTCGCCAAAGCTTCGAGCATTTCCGACCGGGCGATTTGTTCTTCTGCTTTTAAATTTTCAGGAAAAGGAATCAAATCAGCAGGTGCGCCTGGGTGATATTGATATGCTTGTTCACTCACCATGTCGATAAATCCGGTGAGTTGTTCCCCTTGCATGATTGGGTATTGGTGAGCTACCAGAGGACGACTAGAAACTGCTTTGAGTGCGTGTAATGTTTCTAAAACGTGAATATTTGCCCTATCCATTTTATTCACAAACACCAGATGGGGAATTTCCCAATCATCCAGGAATTTAAATAAGGGCGCTAGGGTCAAAACCCGTTCGCTGATGGGTTCACAAACGACAATTGCCGCGTCAACTCCTATTAAAGTATTGTAGGTTTCTTGGGCAAATTCTACCGAACCCGGACAATCAATAAAGGTAAAACGAGTGTCTTTAAACTCTGTACTGGCGGCGGTGACTTCCACACTCATATGGCGATCGCGCGATTCTGGCGCACTATCCCCCACCGTGTTACCATCCTTCACATTACCCGGGCGCGAAATTGCCCCACTGACAAATAATAAGCTTTCTAGTAGTGTGGTTTTTCCACTTAAATAAGGTCCAACAATTGCAACGTTCCGCGAACCCGATTTTACTTTTTCGTTCATAAAACCCCTCTTGCGGTAAGTCAGTCTTACCTGCATGATTCTTGTTCAGGAGTATCAAATACTTTTCTGCCAGAAAAATAATTCCTTCCTTAACTTGTCATTATCCTGCCTTTAACCACAATTGCCAGAAATTGTATTTTATCGTAAGGTTGACCTTGATTTTTTTTAAGATAAAAATAACTTTAATATACAATATTAAAGATTTGTAAATATTTGATAATTACCGACCCTTTTTATAGCATTTGTTAGGCTGTTATACTACTTGTATGCACCAAGATACAAGTGATTTTCTATTATTATTCACAGTATTTACCCAGGGTAGGCAGGAGTTATACTGAGCATGTGGATAGCTTGCGTCGCCTAGCCATAGTATGCCCAAACGAGAAGATTTGTGACATTAAAATGTGACTTGATTTATTTGAAAAGTGGTGTATACATACAGCTAAAATTGGGGTGTGAACCTCTTTGAGACGTATCTTTTTGTACCCTTATAGATAGATGAATCATTCCTTGAGCATGAGTAAAAATCAAATAGTCACCTCAAGGAGAATCAATGTATGACTACAGGTAACGGTCAATCTCAACAACCCATTAGCAACCTAGAGTATGACTTCCTCACCGTGCTGCATAATAAAGCTGAAGCAGTCAAGGCTTATGACTGCTACATCAAAGATGCACAGGAAATGAACTCTCAGCCCTGTGTAGAATTATTTCAAAAGTTGCGACAGTTGGAAATAGAACAAACCCAAGAAGTTCGCCACCATTTGCAACAAGTGATGCAGCACGGCAAGATGTAATAACAGATGTAATAAAGCCTTTTTCAGGCTCATGAAGTACACACCAATTCCCTATTCCCTATTCCCTATTCCCTGTTCCCTGTTCCCTCAAACTAAAAAAAATTGTACCTCACGAGCATGGGAAATGCTATAACATTGCAAATACAAAACTCTATTGACAATCCCCGCTCTAAAGAAACGGGGATTGTTGATCTGTGAAGAATTTCCTACTACTTAGCATCTTAGCAAAAAAAAGCGGGTACTCGACCCGCCAGCAGAGAAATATAAAATTCAACTATCAATCGGTACTTAGAGGGAAATTTCTGGCGCGCGCAAAGAAATCTGTGATGCTTCTTTCTCCTGTGCTAAAGTCGGTACAGAATGACGTAATCTTGCCGTTAACTGTACTGTTGTGGCATCATACATCTGGGTCAGTAACTTAGGATAAAACCCAATACCAATAATTGGCACTAACAAACAAGCAATGATAAACACTTCCCGGGGTTCAGCATCTATTAGAGCTTGGTGGGAAACTAACTCTTCGTTTTCTTGACCATAGAAAATTTCCCGTAACATAGACAGCAAATAAATTGGAGTTAAAATTACCCCCACAGCCATCAGGAACACCACGATAACTTTAAAAGTGGAGCTATAAGCATCACTGGTGGCAAAACCCACAAACACCATTAATTCAGCCACGAAACCGCTCATTCCTGGTAATGCTAAAGAAGCCATGGAACAAGTGGTAAACATAGCAAAAATCTTTTTCATCCTCTTACCCACACCACCCATTTCATCTAACATCAGGGTGTGTGTCCGGTCATAAGTTGCGCCCACAAGGAAGAACAAACTCGCCCCAATTAACCCGTGGGAAACCATTTGTAAAACCGCCCCACTCAGTCCCAAATCGGTAAAGGAAGCAATACCAATGAGGACAAAACCCATGTGAGAAATTGAAGAGTAGGCAATTTTCCGCTTCAGGTTGCGCTGGGCGAAAGATGTTAGGGCGGCGTAGATGATATTAACCACCCCCAAAACCACCAATACAGGGGCAAAATAAGCGTGAGCATCGGGGAGCATTTGGGCATTCATGCGAATTAAGGCATAACCGCCCATTTTCAGCAGAATACCTGCTAATAACATATGTACTGGGGCTGTAGCTTCACCGTGGGCATCTGGTAGCCAAGTATGTAAGGGAATAATTGGCAACTTGACAGCGTAAGCAATGAGAAACCCAGCATAAAGTAAAAGCTGGAAATTAAGAGCGAAATCCTTCAAAGCCAGCGATCGCATATCGAAGGTGACGGTATCGCCGTAAAATCCCATTGTCAGGGCAGACAGCAAAATAAACAACGATCCACCAGCGGTGTATAAAATAAACTTAGTCGCTGCATATTGTCGCTTTTTGCCTCCCCAAATGGACAGCAGAAAGTAGATAGGTACGAGTTCCAGTTCCCACACCAAGAAAAATAACAGCATATCCTGAACAGCGAACACGGCGATTTGACCGCCATACATCGCCAGAATCAAGAAATAAAAGAGCCTGGGCTTGAGCGTCACAGGCCAAGCTGCTAAAATTGCCAATGTAGTAATAAACCCAGTCAAAATAATCAGAGGCATAGACAAGCCATCTGCCCCTACTGACCAATTCAAATCAAGTTGAGGTAACCAGGGGTAACTCTCCACCATTTGCAAATCTGGATTCGAGAAGTCGTAACCAGTATAAAAAGCGTAAACAATTAGTGCAAAATCTATTAGTCCCACAATCAGGGAATACCAGCGCACTGTTTTGCCGTCTTTATCTGGGATGATGGGAATCAGTAGCGACGCGGCTATAGGTAACAAAATAATTGTCGTCAGCCACGGAAAATTAACTGTATTCATCGCAATTAATCTGCAAACAGAATCATGTTGGGCAAAAAGTCACTAGCTATTAACTAACAGCTTTTTGGCAGTTTTCCTTTCATTGTTAGGTTGATTTAATCAAATTGACAATCCCCCACCCTCCCGGATGACCTAAACCACATCTACAAAGCTGCCCTAACCGCCAGTCTGTATATTACAGGTAAACTACCCGCCAATTGCCTCATAATGAGCAATTAAGGCATCTGTTGTCCATTAAATGACAAATTTAATGAAAATATGAAAATCAGGTATTTTCAGATGATTATTGAGGTGTTAGTCAAATATTTGTACAAACCTCTTGATAAATAGTCACAATATTTTCAGGTTTGTAAGTTTGGCAATGTTTCCCACGTACACCTTCTGTAAAATACTATGCTGGTGTAATTTCCTGATGTTCGCTATCTGACAGTTCAGAGTGAATAGTCTTAATCATGTTAATTCAGCTATATTTAATAAAGCAGACGGGTAAAGTTTAAAAGGAAAATTTTATTATGTCATCTCCAGAAATTAGCACTGTAATTAAGATGATGGAATCTTTACCTGAAGATGTACAAAACAGAGTTTTAGAACATCTTCGAGAGTACTTGGAAAATTTGCAAGATGAATTAAAATGGGATAATTCATTTAAGACAACTCAACCAAAATTGATTGCATCTGCTCAACGTGCTAAAAGAGAGATTGCAAAAGGACTTGCGAAACCAATGGACTACAAAAATTTATAAATTCAGGATTTGGCTTTGGCTTTTAGAAAATAGAGTTTATCAACACCCTGAGAGCAAATAAAGGTATTTAGGTAAAAGAATCAAGAGAGGTTTATTTAGGTCTAAGTCTGGGAAAATATATTCAGCAGACTTGAATGGTTCCCTAAATATATTAAGAAAGGTAGCTGGGGACTCTATCTTTGATGGAAACTCAGTAAAGAGGCTTGTAGTTAGCCCAGTAAGGTTTAGACCTTACCAAGCTAAAAATATTTGACTATATTTTTAGTAACTATATGACTTGTAGTCAAAAAAAATCTTGTCATCTTTTGCAATGCAACTCTGTGCGCCTACTGGGTCTGGTGGGTGAAACAAAAAATCATGTAGGGGCGGACTGCAGTCCACCCCTGTAACAACTAGGTGATACCAAAGAAAATCACTAAACCCAAAACTGCCCCAAAGATAATTAAGGCGTAGAATTGAGCGCGACCATTTTCCAGGTACTTCAGACCTTCACCACTAACGAGGGTGAAAAAGCCGGTAAGATTAACAGCACCATCAACAACGCGGAAGTCAACTTCCATCACTTGTCGAGCTAGACGACGTAGTCCCAGAACAAAGACACGATGGTAAATGTCATCAAAGTACCACTTATTCAGGGATAGCTCATAAAGAGATTTGATTTGAGAAGCGATCGCAGCCGGGTCAATTTTACCCCACAAATACATTAGCGAAGCCAAGGTAATGCCGATTAAAGAAATACCTACAGAAGCCCCCGCCATGATGTAAAACTCCGTCGGGTTAAACTCAGCGGCTTTTTCCATAACTTCGGTGATGGTTTCGCTAGGGGGAAAAATAAACTCCTCAAAGTAGTTAGCGTAGGGTGTCCCCACCAGACCTATCAGAATCGAAGGTATAGCCAACACAGCCAGAGGTAAAGTCATCGTCCACGGTGATTCATGGGGAGTACTGCTGTGATGTCCGTGGGAGTCATGGGCTGCCAATTCTCCTTGTTTCATCGCCCCTGGTCCAAAATTAGGCGCTAGTGCAGCCGAATCTAATTCCTGGACTATGGGGGTGGCAGATTTTTTCAGCTTATCCTTAATTTTCTCGTCGTTACCGCGGAATTTGCCTTCAAATGTCATGAAGTACATTCTAAACATATAGAAGGCGGTAATACCGGCAGTTAACCAGCCAATTAACCACAGAAGTGGACTAGCTTCAAAGGCGTTACCGAGAATTTCATCTTTTGACCAGAAACCAGCAAAAGGCGGAACCCCAGAAATTGCCAAGCAACCAATCAAGAAGGTAATACCGGTGACGGGCATATACTTTCGCATTCCTCCCATCAAGCGCATATCCTGGGCTAAGGCGGGGTCATGACCGACAACCCCTTCCATACCGTGAATCACCGAACCAGAACCTAGGAATAACATCGCCTTAAAGTAGGCGTGGGTCATGAGGTGGAACAAACCCGCACTGTATGAGCCTAATCCCATAGCCATCACCATGTAGCCTAATTGGGAGATGGTGGAATAAGCCAGACCCTTTTTGATGTCATTTTGAGTTATGGCAATACTGGCACCCAAAAACGCCGTAAATGCCCCGGTAAAGGCAATGACGTTCATGGCCGCTGGGACATGCTCAAATACTGGGTACATCCGGGCAATCAGGAACACACCGGCTGCTACCATGGTGGCAGCGTGGATGAGCGCTGAAATGGGGGTTGGTCCTTCCATAGCATCTGGGAGCCAGACGTGGAGGGGAAATTGGGCGGACTTTGCCACCGGACCTAAGAAGACTAAGATCGCCAACAGGATGGCGAGAAAATTGCTTACAGAACCGGTTTCTACGAGTTGGCCTAGGCGATCGCCCATGACCCCAAAATCAAAGCTTCCCGTAGCCCAGAATAGTCCGAGAATGCCCAATAGTAAGCCAAAGTCTCCCACGCGGTTAGTCACAAATGCTTTTTGACAAGCATCTGCTGCTGCTTTGCGATCGTACCAAAAGCCTACCAGCAGGTAAGAACACATCCCCACTAGTTCCCAGAAGATATAAATCTGCACCAGGTTGGGACTAACTACTAGACCCAACATCGAGGAACCGAACAGGCTGAGATAGGCGTAAAACCTGACGTATCCAGGGTCGTGAGCCATATAGCCATCGGTGTACACCATGACTAATAAAGCTACTGTGGTGACAATCACCAGCATCAGGGCTGTTAGGTGGTCGATAGTGTAGCCCATACTCAAGTGAAAATTACCGGCTGCTGCCCATTCTAGGGTACGCAGGTAAGGCGCGTGTCCTTGAATTTGGCTCCACAGCAAGGCCAAGGAGAACGCCATTGCTGCTCCCATGAGGGAGATGATGACTACAGCGTTGATTTGCCGCAGGCGGTTTGTCACTTGATTTAAAGAAATTAACCCTAAACCAACCAGCATTGCTCCTAAAAGCGGAAATACTGGAATCAGCCAGGCATATTCATAGATTACTTCCATCACTGATGCTTACTTTTAGAATTCTAATTTGGGGGAACTGTTAATAATTGTGACACACACCCTTGAGGATAAAATACCCCACCCGAAGCTAATTAGGCAGGGTAATTAAGCATGGTTTTATATTTTATAAATTGGGTAGTAAGGAACAGAAAATATTTAGTGGTATTACACATAACCAGTAACTAATCATGAAAACCTTAACAGCCTCTACTGATTCCGCTCGGAACTCTACAAAAAAAGCTAGTGAGTAGTCTGTTGAATAAACGGTTATGGTCAATCATTGTAGCTGTAATCACTTGGTCTCCATCCAATTATCACCCGTACTCACATCAACCACTAAGGGGACACTTAAATGTACAGCATCTTCCATGAGTGACTTGATTTGTGGTTGCAATTCTTCCCACTCTGGAGGAGGAACTTCAAATACTAATTCATCGTGAACTTGTAATAACAACCGCGCTTGATACTTCTGCAAAACTTTATGCAGTCGCACCATGGCAATTTTGATAATATCAGCGCTAGAACCTTGAATTGGGGCATTAGCAGCAGAACGTAATAATCCCGCATCGGTAGCAGCTAATTTTTTTAATTTACTCAAGTCAATGTTATCTGGGTTGCTACCTTTTAAGTGGCGTAAACTATTATTGGTAAACTCAAAATACCTGCGTCTACCTAGAATAGTTTCTACATAACCTTGAGCGATCGCTTGTTTTTTTAACCCTTCTAAATAAGCAAATACACATGGATAACGTTCATTAAATCGCTGGATAAACTCATTAGCAATAGTTTTATCTATCCCCGTAGAACGGGAAAATTTTAGTGATCCCATACCATATATTACACCAAAATTAATAGTTTTCGCAATCCGGCGTTCTTCTGATGTAATATGTTCCTTGTCAAATACTAAACGTGCAGTTACTGTGTGAATATCTTCATTTTGCTGATATGCTTGTAATAGTATCGGCTCCTGACTCAAATGAGCTAATATACGTAACTCGATTTGAGAGTAATCCGCAGCCACCATTAACCAATCTAATTTCGGTAAAAAAGCCTTACGAATTTGGCGACTAAAAGCTGTACGAATGGGGATATTTTGTAAGTTGGGATTCGAGGAAGATAACCGACCCGTAGAAGTTGCAGTTTGATTAAAATCAGTATGTATCCGTTGGGTATCTGGACGGACTAAAGCCGGTAAAGCATCTACATAGGTAGACTTTAATTTCGATAAAGTACGATATTCAATAATGGCATTAACAAAGCCAGTTTTATCAACTTCCTGGAGTTTTTCTAAAGTCCCTGCATCAGTAGAGTAACCGGTTTGAATTTTCCGGGAGTATTTGGTACTTAAGCCCAATTTTTCAAATAAGATTTGACTTAATTGTTTAGGAGAACCCAAATTAAATTTTTCTCCAGCTACGGTAATTGCTGCGTCCTGTAATTTAGCTAAAGTTATCTCTAATTCCTGGGAGAGTTCTTGCAAGTAAACAGAATTAATCGAAATACCCGTATATTCCATCTCCGCTAAAACTGCTTCTAGGGGTTGTTCCACTTGTAGCAATAACTTATGTAAAGCTGGAGTTTTTTCTAATTCCTCACGGAGCTTAGGCACAAGTTGCCATGTGGCGTAAACTTGTAAACAGCAATAATTAGCTACAGCAGTGATATCTAGATCCCCAATATTTTTACCTTTGGGAACTAAATCATTATAGTTAGTTAAGATTAATCCCAAATGACGCAACGCTAAATCAGTGAGGTTATGGCTAGTATCTGGATTTAAAACATAACTAGCTAACATGGGATCAAATACTACTCCCGCCAAGTTAATTCCTTGGTTGCGAAAAACTAAGCGGTCAAATTTAGTATTTTGGAACGTCTTGGGATATTCTGCACTTGATAATATCGGATTTAGTGCGGTGAGTGCAATATCTTTAGGTAAATTTTCCCCTTCTCTATGACCCAGGGGAATATAAGCTGACTCATCAGGAGCAATTCCCCAACAGCAACCAATACCCACTAGTTGAGCATCTCTTGGTTCTAATCCAGTCGTTTCAGTGTCCCAAGCAACAGGATGTTTGGGGTCAGTAAATTTTTGTAATAAGTTGACTAACTCAGTCAGTTGGGATGAGGTCTTAATTATCCGTGGTTGAATGGGTGAGTTAATTTTTGGTGACATTGCTGCTGTGTCCGCAGCACTAAAAAACCACACATCATCATCTTCATCGGGTGTGGTGGCTGAGTTATGGGTAATTTCCCCACCAAAACGTTGCTGGAGTTCGTTAAATTTACCTAAAAAGCTTTTGAATTCTAATTTCTCTAAAATGGGAGTGAGAATACTGGTATCAAATCCCGTTAATTTGCAATCTTCTAAATTAATTTCTAGAGGAACATCTAAAACAATTTTGGCTAAGTATTGGGACTTTTGCGCGTCTTCTCTACCTGTTAATAGTTTTGTCTGTGTTGCGCCTTTAATTTCATCTAGTGCTGCATAAATCTGATCTAGAGAACCGTAAGTACTAAGTAGCTGTACTGCGGTTTTTTCGCCAATTCCCTTGACACCGGGAATATTATCTGATTTATCACCACAGAGGGCTTTAAAATCGACAATTTGTGCAGGTAATACACCTAATTTGGCTTGAACTTCTGCTGTACTAAATTCAGTGATGCTGTTTGTAGAACGTTTGAGAGCATCAGGGCTAAAATTTAAAACGCTGATTTCTTTGGCTGGGTCGATGAGTTGAAATAAATCGCGATCGCCTGTTAAGATTTTCACTTTATACCCAGCAGCAGTAGCTTTTTGTGCTATGGTTCCCAAAACATCATCCGCTTCATAACCAGGTGCGGTGAAAATTGGCAGATTTAACCCTGCTAGCAATTCGTGCAGATTTTTTAAATCAGGAACAAAATCTTCTGGTGTTCCTGGACGGTCAGCTTTATAAGTATCATCAGCTTCATGGCGAAAAGTTGGTAAACCCAAATCAAAAGCCACAGCTATGGCTTCTGGTTGTTGTGTCGCCATAACTTCTAATAGACATTTGAGAAACCCAAAACATACACTAGTAGGAATTCCTGTTTTAGTCCGCAGTCCGCCATCTTTTCCTTTGGCGAAGGCGAAATAAGAACGAAAAGCTAGGGAATGTCCATCTACGAGGATGAAGGTGGGACGACGTGTGGTGTTTGCAGTTTGAGACATAGCTATATTATTTTACCTCCCCATGAAGTGCTAGAGCCTGCTAACCTCATACTGGGAGTTTTAACCTGAATGGGGAATTTATGCACAAAGCACCTACCTCTGATTTAACATCCGCTGGTAATCAGGCTCTGGCTACACAAGACATTAAGTTACTGGTTTTAGATATAGATGGTACGATTTCTGGAGAGTCTAACACCTTAAGTGTACCCGTAAAGCAAGCGATCGCAGCGGTACAAGCCAAAGGAATTCACGTAGCCATCGCCACTGGTCGGATGTATTGTTCAGCTTTACGCTTCCACCAAGAAATTAACTGTCTTCTACCATTGATGGCTTATCAAGGCGCTTGGATTCAAGACCCAGCTAGTCAGAAAATTCATCGCCATTGGTCTGTTTCCAGAGAAATCGCACACCAACTACTAGATTATTTTGAACAACCACAACTGCGATCGCATTTATCTATCCATTTCTATATTAATGACCAGCTGTACGTGCGAGACTTGAGCCAAGAAACTCAAACCTATGCAAAACGTTCTGGTATTACGCCAATTCCCGTAGGCGACCTACGCCGAGTTCTGAGCGATGAACCCACAAAAATACTAGCCTTGTGTGAGGACACACAGGTAATTAATCAGTTACTAGGTGATTTACGCCGTCAATACACACCTGCTGAACTTTACCTCACAACTTCGATTGCTACGTTCTTTGAAGCAACTAACCCCTTAGTTAATAAGGGAACTGCTGTGCGTTACCTAGCAGAAGAATTACTAGGCTTACAAAGCAAAAACGTCATGACTATTGGTGATAACTTTAATGATTTGGAAATGCTGCAATATGCTGGTATCGGTGTAGCTATGGGTAACGCTCCACCAGGTGTAAAAGCTGTCGCCCAATGGGTAGCCCCTACTGTAGAGGAAGATGGGGTAGTAAGTGCGATCGAGAAATTTTTACTCTCTTAAAACTGCTTAACATCAGAAAAGACACCGACGACTGGCCGTGTTTCGTCTCGGTGCCTTTACTGGTTCGCTCCTCACACACCTGTAAATATAACCGAGGCGACTACATCAGTCAATAGTTTCCAGAAAACTTGCGATTTTTCCCGGTAATTATAAAGATTTGGTAAAGAATTTTTTCATCGCAAATAATCATAACTCCAGAGGAGCAAAAACTCCCAGTTTATCTACAAGTAAACACCTCAACACAGACTGAGTAGCCATGATCAGTCCCACCCTGGCTTGGGCTAATTCTAGTGAAGTAATTTTCACCTCCCCCAAAATCCGACACCTGCACCAGAAAGCCTCAAAAGCTCGACTTAAATCCAAGGCAACTTTTTCCCAGTTCACTGTACCACTACACTCTAAGTTATCTACAGCCTCTACTAACTCAGTAATCAGACGACCCTCTGCTGGGTGAGTGAAGCGGAGTTTTTGCTCATCGTTGAGCCAAGGTATGTTCTCTACCGATACCAAACTAGTCAGGTTAGCCTGATGTACTTCCTTGAGTTTAATCAATCCTTCATGGTGAGCTAGCCGCACCAATGAGCAGCAACGTGCATGAGCATATTGAATCATAAACAAGCTAGAGGGATTTAACATGGTAATTTTGGCTTTTTCCCTTTCCCCATCTTCACCCACACTCTTAACTACAAGGTTTTGCAACCAAGCAGCTAAAAAAGCATGAGTTAACTCTAAATGAATCCAACCAGGGTGAACTACTTCCACCTGAAAAACACCGTCACCCATTGCTGATAAGTGAGAGACAATTCCATTGGCGATGTCCATCGTTTTGTAATGATCAGATTTTGCCAACTGGAGCGCCAAACCTGAAATATATAAAACTCGACTATCATCTGTACCCTTATAGAGAGGAAACTTTCTACTTGCTATGGGGACAAATTCACCACTAAAATTACAAAAACTGAGTACATATAATATGTAACGATATATTAACCCTTTAATTGCTATTTCTCGGCTCACTAGTAAATTTGAACTATATACACTTGTACTCACAGGGTATCCATAACATATTTGTATATTTTCGTCATCTACCTTAAGATATAAATCTGAACTTGATGCAAAAAAATGAGAGTAGCATAAAATTTGATGAATTTTCGATGAACTGTCAGTAAACTTTACTACAATCATTGTACAGTAGGAAGTATAACAAAAGAGTAGAGGGCAAACTAACTGCTTTTCTGCTCTTTGTATGGCTGACGCTGTTAGGCGTTAAGCCTACTCTGCCGACACAAAGACACTCCTTGCACCTTTTTATTACGTCTTTGTATTCAGCCAAACGCTCTTTGTTACCTATGCAATCTCCATCTTCTTTTTCTGAGGCATCACGGCCCTTTTTAACTTGGCAACGGATTCTTGACTGGGCTCAAGAACACTACCGCTGCCGCACCTTTAGCAAGGATGAACGTATTCCAGCCCGACCTGGATTATTGTACTTAGTGCAAAGGGGCGCAATTCGCATGGTGGGAACAGCACAAGTTAGTGCCACCGCCAGTCAGCTCACTTCTCGACGCATTAATAGAACTCCAGAAGAAGCCTTCTTGGGTTTTATCGGCGCGGGACAACCGTTTGAAATTGTGGCTCAGTCACCATTCACCCTCCAAGCATACGCCCATGTTGACCAAACAGCTGTGCTGTGGATGTACTGGCACGATTTAGACAACTGGCCTCACTTCCGCCGTGAAGTCATGGATGCCTTTAGGTATCAGCACCAACGTAAATTACTGTGGCTGAGTGCCTTGGGACAACGCCGCACCATTGACCGACTCTTAGGATTCCTGACACTATTGATTGAGGAATACGGAGAACCGGCTATGAGTGAGACTGACCCCGATGTGATTCGTGGCTATTGTCTGCCCTTCCCCCTCACCCATGCCCAAATTGGTAGCGCCATCGGTTCCACTCGTGTAACTGTGACTCGCTTGATGGGTAAGTTGCGTCAACGCGGCTTAATCCTCACCCAGGGAGATAATCTCATTTGCTTACCAGCAGAGTCGATTAATCGAGCCAACTGAAACGCATTTCACAGCTGATGAACAAAAGCCACAGCAAGTTAGAGTCGGCAATATCTACTTCCTGGGTTTGAGCAATCTGTTTGACAACCACAAACAGATTGTGATCAATTGCGTAATGTGAAAATCAATGTTCTTGGTAATGAGCAATCTATTGCCCTTGCTTCCCAATAGCAAGGGTCAATAGCACCAATGTATTCTATATTACCTAGGATGTTCAGTTAATTCAGACTGGGCTTGGGTGGTCGTGGCTGTACAAACCACATTAAGACCACTCAACTCGCCTGGGGAAGAATTTATGCCGTGGAAAACGTTTTCCCCATCTTCTCTGATGGTTCACCGTACCGGTTCAAAGTCATAGCCAGTCCGGGAACGGTTACCGGTAACTACTTTTACTAGTTGCACAGGCGCAGAGCGATCGCCTGAAGGTAAAAATCGAATCGCACCAGAAGCCCCAGTAGGAGAAAAATCAGAAGCGGTGAGTGCTTGTTGTATCCCCGAACGTGTAGGATTTCTTTCTAATGCGGCAATCAGGGCTACAGTGGCATCATAAGCCAAGGCAGTTCGCCAACTAACATCAGCACCCCACAAATCCCTCGACTTTTGGGGAAAATCTGACTGGCGATCGCCTAAAATATGCCAGGGAACTGCTACCACCATCCCCAAGGCTGCCTCTCCCACCACTTCTAATGTTTTAATATTATAAATAGCATCTCCCCCCAGTACATTTAACCGTTTCTGGTTCAGTTGAACCACTTGCAGTGCTTTATCTAAACTTTCAGTGTCAGTTGCTAACATCAACACTTCTGCACTTTCCCCAGTAGCCTCTTGTAGGCTTTTAGCCGCACTAAAATTTCCCAGCGACACGTCAAACTCACCTGATACTCGTCCACCCTCCAACAACACAGATGATACAAACTCCGACTTTAAAGACTGGCTGTAATTACTCCGGGAATTAAAGAAAACCGCCGCTTGTCTTTTCTGCAAGTTTTTGACCATATAATTAGCCAAGCTCCTAGCTGCGATAAAATCACTAGGTACTGTGCGGAAAATATAGGGGCTAAAGTTAGAAATTTTCACCGAAGTGCTAATAGGAGTAATGGCTACCAGTTTCCCCGCATCATAAATAGTACCTGCCGCTAAGGTAGTGTCACTGCTATAAGGACCAACTACCCCCAATACATCGGGATTTTTAACTAGGCTAGCAGCAATTTGTTGAGCAATCTCAGGATTATTATCATCATTGGCTATCCCTACCTTTAAAGGTACGCCTTTAATACCCCCGGAGGTATTCACCTCATTTTGGGCTTGAGCGATACCGCGTAGAATCTCCAGGGAAACATTAGGATTATTACCTATAGGTACTGAGGCGACAACACTATAGCTTTTAGCAGCACCAATGCGGGCATTATTTAAATATATCAGTGCCTGGGGGTCATTACGCTTCAGTTTTAAAGATGTTTCTAAACTAGCAATAGCTTGGGTATAATTTTTCTCACTTATTGCTTGTACTCCCGCTTTTTTGTCAGGAGTCACTTCGCCAGTGTTCAAAATTCTTTCTCCAAAACTAATCCGCTCTGCACCGGGTTGATTTTGGGGAAATCTGATTATGTCAAAAAACCACAAAATACCACCTAATAAGCCCAATGTGATCAGCAGGGAAAAAACAAGTAGGGTAGTTTCATTTTTCTGGGACATAATTAAGAATTGGGGTTGATTTATAAATTTATTTATGCGTCGCGGTGAGTAATGCTGAAAGAAACTGGATGTGTAGGTGTTTTAATTCTTGTTAAATATTAAAGATAATATTTGATAAATAATTCGATATATAGATGTAACTGCAATAGTTGCTAAACCACCAGCAACCGCTAGCAAGATTATTTGTGAAATGGCAATTCCCCCTTGTAAAAACGGAACAAAAATAATCACTGCTAAGGTAATTACCGGAATCAATAATAAATCAAACTTTTCAATCCACCGTCTAGTTTGGGCGAATATTATTATACCTAAGAGCAAAGCACAAATCACCCCAGTGATTACAGCACTGCCCAATAAACTATTCAGAGCGATCGCTATTAATGCACCCTCAAACCCGCTAAAAGCTGCTCCACCCAATAATTCCCACGTAGAAAAACTGGGCTGAGGTTTTGTTTTGGCTGGTTGAGATTTGGGTGTAACAATTGGGGTAATTGATGGTTGAGAAAGAGCTATAATTACTTCATTGGCCGAATGAAAGCGTTGATTAGCAGCAGGTAAGAGCATTTTATCTAAAATATCAGCCAGGCGAGGACTGACCTTAACTAAAGAGCGCCATTGCCACTGATTAGTATAGGTATCAAACAGTTGATTTGCTTCTTTACCTGTCAGCAAGTTCAGGATGGTGACCGCCAAAGCGTATAGGTCTGTAGACGGGAAGACCTGGTTACCGGCCATTTGCTCAGGTGGTGCAAATCCCATGGAATAAATACCAGTGGAAGCATTAGAGCCTTCAGTAGCATTTGTTACCTGCTTTACAGCCCCAAAATCCAGGAGAAAGAGTTTACCATCACGACGACGCATGATATTAGAAGGTTTAATATCTCTGTGAATGATACTTCTATCATGTACGAACTGTAAAACCTTGAGAATTTCTTGGAGTATTTCTAAAACTTCTGGTTCAGAAAATTTACCCTTCTGATCCAATTCTTCTTCTAAATTTTGTCCATCAATGTATTCTTGTACCAAGTAAAAAAACTGCTCTTGGTGTCCTCCTTGCCAACTATTAACTATTACCGGGAAAAAAGCAAATAAATCAGGTATTTGCTCGTGTCCACTACCTATTTGGGCTAGAACTTCTGCTTCTCTCTCAAATAACTTTTGTGCTTTTTGCAATTGAGTAGGTGATAAACTTCCTGCGGGCTGGAACTGCTTGACTACGCATTGACGCATTCCTGGTATGCGGCGATCTATTGCTAAAAATGCTGTACCAAATCCCCCTCTTCCCAGTAACTTAACTGGCACATATCGACCATCTAGGAGTAAGGGCATACCGCAGGTAGTACAATATTTTTGTTGCGTTGTTTTCAGGGTGTTAATATCGTCCAAATCCGCAAAGTAGTTTTGTGGGCGAGGGCAAGTCGGACGAGTACAGTAAACTTTCATTTTTATCATTGTCATGCCATCAATAAATAAATCGATTTACTTGCTCTCAACCATAAATTATAATTTTCCCACCAATAAATTAAGGAAAATTACATCCCCAAACTAAAAATACTGATGACAAGAGACTAATAACTAGATTTTAAACTGGTTCAGAATCAGAGTTAATATTGACTCCATCCAGTGTATTTACCCCTAACTTAGGTTGTGATATTTTCAACATATCTTTATTCCATTCTGGAGTAGCAAACTGAGGTAAAATTTCTTGACTAAAGGCTTCTGCAGCCTTAGAACGATAGCGATTAGGATTAAAAATCAACCAGAGGTTTCGCTTGACGACGACACCTTCAATGCAGGTAGATTTTAATACACCCATTTGTAATTCTTTGGCGATGGCTGAGGTGGAGACAAAGGCAGCACCCAAGCCTGATTGCACGGCATTTTTGATGGCTTCTATGGAATTTAGTTCCATTTCAAACTTAAACCGTCTGGTATCAATATCACACCTTACCAGTACCTGATCAATGACTTTGCGAATAGTTGATTGGGAGTCTAGAGCAATGAATTGTAGTTTATATAGGTCTTCTTTTTGAATTTTTTCCTGTTTAGCAAAGGGATGAAATATTGGTAAAATCAGTGCTAGTTCATCCTCAGCGTAGGGCATAATTACCAAAGATTCTGCTAACTCAGCCGGAACTTCACCACCAATAATCGCTAGATCAATTTGTCCATTAGCGACACTCCAGGCGGTGCGCCGGGTAGAGTGGACATGTAATTGCACTGATACATCTGGATATTTTTGGCGGAACATACCGATCATTTTTGGTAAAAGATAAGTTCCGGTGGTTTGAGAAGCGCCAACAATTAAAGTACCGCCTTGGAGGTTTTGTAAATCTTCCACAGCGCGGCAGGTTTCTTGACACAAACTCAGGATTTTCTCACCATAGCTCAAGAGTAGATGTCCAGCTTCGGTTAATTGTGCGCGACGACCTCCACGGTCAAATAAAGGTACATCCAGCTGTCGTTCTAAATTTTGGACTTGTAAACTCACCGCAGGTTGCGAGACGTAAAGACTATCAGCAGCACGCTTAAAGCTCCCTTCTGCGGCGATCGCTTTCAGGATACGTAACTGATCTAAAGTGAAAGGAAGGTCAGACATAAGGCTCAACCCACAATTTTAAAAGGAGCAGCTTGGTGAACAAAGCAAACTGCTACGTAGTTTTTCTGCCCACTAGGGGCGTGATCTGTAGCAGAAATAAATAATTGGTGACAATTGACTAGTGAATCAAGTTTTCCAGCTTGTCACCCTCCCTTGTTTTGTTACATCTTCAAGAAGGCTTGACTCGAAAAAGACAGTACCACAACACCCTGAGTAAAGTCTCCTGTGGAAAATTTTGTGGTATTGGTTGTACTGAGTTAACTTTTTGTTAAATTACTTCACCTATGTATACAATGCTAAATTCTTGGCTTACTCCCAGTCATTTGGTCATGTTGGGATTACAATTAGCTTTCGCGATCGCTCACAGTGGGGGAGCGGCCCTCCGTCCTTGGGCAGAAAAACACATCGGACCGAGGCTTTATCGCATTTGTTTTGCATTAATTAGTTTACCCTTAGCTGTAATCTTAATTATTTACTTTTTCAATCATCGGTATGACGGTTTGCAACTGTGGCTAGTACAGGCAGTACCGGGAGTAAGGCTAGGAGTTTGGGTATTATCAGCGATTTCCTTTTTCTTTTTGTATCCTGCTACCTTCAATTTACTAGAAATCGCCGCCATTCAAAAGCCCCAAGTTCACCTTTACGAGACAGGAATTATTCGTATTACCCGCCATCCCCAGATGGTAGGGCAAATTATCTGGTGTTTAGCTCATACCCTCTGGCTAGGAACTAGCTTTACCTTGCTTACTTCCCTGGGCTTAATCTTGCATCACTTGTTTGGTGTTTGGCATGGCGATCGCCGGCTGGCGGCACGCTATGGTGAAGCCTTTGAAGTCGTCAAACAACGGACATCAATTATTCCTTTCCGAGCAATTATTGATGGTCGTCAATCTATCAAATGGCAGGAGTTTCTCCGCCCTGCTTACTTAGGAGTAGCAATTTTTATAGCTCTGCTCTCTTGGGCTCACCCCCTGTTACTGGTAGCAACTAGTCGGATAGAATGGTAGTTAGAGACGATCCCCACTATCAAAATAAAATACCAGTCAATGGCAATTTCCGCCGATCAACCGCTGCCAAATCAATGTAGTATGAATTTTAATAGCTTTCAGCAGGGGGATCGCTTCGTCAGTTTGATATTTTCTCTAGGTCTTTGACAACTTAAATGCTTGTACTAGGGAAGTAATAACACAGCAGTCCAATTTCCTGGAAACAGGAAAGATGGGCAGTGGATAAGTGAAAACAGCGACAGTATCTCTGCCCTGGCTGGTGGTTACAGTGTATGTTTTTCCTAAATCCGCTTGAGGAAATAACTGCGTTGGCAATTCTTGCTCCTGATAGCTAGTTTAATATCAAAACCTTATAATTTTAGAGGCGTCATGGTGTTGTCGGTTAGTGAGCGGACATTTACACAAGAAGTTTTACAATCTCCCATTCCTGTTTTAGTGAATTTTGAAGCACCGTGGTGCAGCTTGTGTCGCCTGATTCACCCTCTGTTGTTGCAATTTAATGCTCAATGTGGTGAGCAAATCAAGTTAGTAGGGGTTAACGCCGATAATAATTTTAAACTGGCTAATACTTATAGACTCAGGACACTGCCAACTTTGCTGTTAGTGGAAAATGGCATAATTCGGCATCGTCTAGAAGGTTTTAGTAGTAAAGAGGATTTACGTCTGGCTTTAGAAGAAATTAAGCTCACTTATAATAACCGTTCTAGAACATACCATGCCGTGACCACAGCAGACATGGAATGTCGCTCGGCTTGACGCTCTACCCGGCTAGAAGCCGGGATATTCACCACCAGGTACTCTAGTGCCATTGTTGTTATCTTGGAACAACAGATCCAACTGAGTTTCCAAGTTCCCAGGCGCACCACGTTTGCTCTCATGAGCGTGGTGTTGTCTGCTCACAAACCCTGTTGATTCAGGGTTGGGCGTTTGAAACAGTAATAGCGCCTAGGGTTCCGAGAAGTCCAACAAAACAGAGTCGATGCAGATTAAGTATGATTGGTGTTCTTCAACCTTTAAATAGTGGAATTTGATTTCTGTAGCCTTTAACTTTGAAGAATGCTTTATTTAAAACTGTGTGGGGAGAATTTCAGTCATCTGTGGCTCAAAATCCTAAAATTAAGAAAAATGGTAATTAGCTAAATTCAACAAATTTTTAGATAAACAAGGTAGACGATAAATAGATTAGTAATCCAAAGACTCTATGATTGTCGAATAATTTGATAAACAAGGATATTCCATCGTTAATTGGGACTTTTAGGGCAAATATACCCTTTAGGTTACCTCGAATGTCAAAAATCTGTGGATTGTCTGCATTTACGTAGTTTCAGCCAGGCTAATTATCTGCTAACTGCGTAAGTGTTCCTAAAGTTGAGGAAAATAATATTACAATTTATCATGTTTTAGATGAGAAGATTTACTGTTTGTCAGCTTGATCAGAAGGAGTTGACAGACAAAACACTGTTGTAAAATAGACATAAGTAATGATTTGGGGGGCCATTTACTGGTCAGGAACGCCTATAGAAACTATTTTTGGAAATCTTCAAGGTCTTAAATCCAGTCAGATGAAGCAACTACAGCGACTGTACCACCAGCGCATCCCAGGCGATCGCATTACTACGCCTGAATTTTCCCAGCGTCTGGCTGCTATCAGCACAGAAATCAATCAGCCTGTATGTGCTTACCTCAACCGTCGGGGACAAGTGATGCGTGTAGGGGTAGGTACACCCCGTCAAACGCAAATCCCACCGTTAGAATTACCCCGTTACGGTGCAGAGCGTCTGAGCGGTATTCGTTGTATCGCCACCCATCTCAAGGCAGAACCCCCGAATGAGTCGGCTTTGACGGCTATGGCACTGCAACGCTTAGATGCTCTTGTGGTGCTAAATATTAGTAGTACAGGATTTACAAAGCGCGGAGGCGGCTCCACGGGGTACGTCAAGGAAAGTTATTTAGCTCATTTAGTATCCAATACTAAACAGCTAGTCTCAACTCAGCTGGGGACAAAGGTAAATTTAGTGGCTCCCGACTCGGGACTTTACTCTAGCGTATCCCCACCTATGAGTTTAGATATGCTGTCAGAGCAGGATTTTATCGACTTAGTGGACAGTGTGGAAGCCGAATTCCAACGGGAATTTGTGGCCACGGAAGTAGCTGCTGACCATGATCGCGTCGTCATAGTTGGTATTATTACTGACACTGAAAGTAGTCAAAGATTCCAAGATACCATAATGGAATTAGCCAGGTTAGTACATACAGCAGGGGGAGAAGTATTACAGACACTACAACAAAAGCGATCGCGGATTCATCCACAAACAGTAGTGGGTGAGGGTAAGGTGGAAGAAATCGCCCTTACCGCCCAAACCCTGGGAGCTAATCTGATTGTTTTTGACCGTGACCTCTCACCCGCCCAAGTGCGTAACTTGGAAAGGAAAATTGGTGTCCGGGTAGTTGACCGCACTGAGGTAATTTTAGATATCTTTGCTCAACGCGCCCAGTCTCGCGCGGGTAAATTACAAGTCGAACTCGCACAGTTAGGGTATATGATGCCTAGACTCAGTGGTAGAGGTCTGGCTATGTCGCGGTTAGGTGGTGGGATTGGCACCCGTGGACCGGGTGAAACTAAACTGGAAACAGAACGGCGCGCTATTCAAAAACGGATTTCTCGACTGCAACAAGAAGTCAACCAGTTACAAGCCCATCGCTCCCGGTTACGCCTAAGACGGCAAAATCAGGAAGTTCCCTCTGTGGCTTTAGTGGGCTATACCAACGCCGGTAAATCCACTTTGCTTAATGCTCTCACCAACGCGGAAGTTTACACCGCTGACCAGTTGTTTGCTACTCTTGACCCCACCACCCGCCGCCTAGTAATTGCCGATGGTGACCGTGGTGGAACTCAAGAAATTCTACTCACAGATACAGTAGGTTTTATACACGAACTCCCAGCCTCTCTAATGGATGCCTTTCGTGCCACCTTAGAGGAAGTCACAGAAGCCGATGCTCTACTGCATTTGGTTGATTTATCTCATCCTGCTTGGTTGAGTCATATTCGCTCAGTTAGGGAAATTTTGGCACAAATGCCAGTTACTCCAGGCCCTGCACTGGTTGTTTTTAACAAAAT
Source organism: Anabaenopsis arnoldii (assembly GCF_028331025.1). Classification (NCBI taxonomy): domain Bacteria; kingdom Bacillati; phylum Cyanobacteriota; class Cyanophyceae; order Nostocales; family Nodulariaceae; genus Anabaenopsis; species Anabaenopsis arnoldii. The sequence continues at coordinate 25,494 of NZ_JAQMUH010000164.1, forward strand.
TGACCAAGCAGATAGCGCCACCTTGGCTTTAGCTCGAGAGGAGTTTCCCCTGGCTGTGTTTATTTCCGCCAGTCAGCGATTAGGTTTAGAAACCCTGCGTCAACGTCTGACCCAACTGGTCAAATATGTTGTTGACACTCGGTGACTTGAATCGCCGTGATGGCTGTAAGAACCCCCCGGATAGAAGCGGGGGGATTAAAGGCATTAAAAAGGCATTAAAATTAAGAAGTATTAAATTTAATTGAGGATTTTATGGCTGCCAAAGTTGAAATTTACACTTGGAGCACCTGCCCATTTTGCATCCGTGCTAAGAGTTTGTTGACTAAAAAAGGTGTTGATTTTGCTGAATATTGCATTGATGGAGATGAAGAAGCACGGTCTCAAATGTCAGTAAGATCTCAGGGGAGACGCTCAGTACCACAAATTTTTATTAATGATTCCCATGTTGGTGGTTGTGATGATATTCACGCTTTAGAACGTCAAGGTAAGCTGGATGAATTATTAGCTTCTGATGTCTAGATTAACCCAATATTGAGATTAAGATTAGACATATCTAACAAATCACCTAGAGACGTGAGGTCTCACGTCTCTGGAGGTCTGGGAGAAAAAAGTATATTTACCGGCTTAGTTTGCTCAATAATTTAACTCTAAATGCGGACAAAAACTGGAAAAATCCCTTTCATGGTTAACTATCACGGCGAATCAAGCCGTTGGCACTTCCTCCACTGTCTAAAGCCGATTGGCTTCCGTGCCTTTCGGGGATTTTCTTGTGAATCATGTCAGATATTGCACATTTTTTGATATCAGGCATACTATACATGGCCAGTTGTTCCAAATCTGGTATATTTAACCAAACCTGCCACTGACATAATTTCGGGTATCTTCTTGTTGGGGGTCATTGAAGATGGCTTCTGTAGAACTATATTCTACTAGATAACCACTGCGACCACCTTCCACAACCTGAACGTTGAAAAAAGCTGTCTGATCAGACACCCGTGCTGCCTGTTGCATATTATGGGTGACGATGACAATGGTATATTTTTCTTTGAGTTGGTGAATTAGTTCTTCCACCCGCAATGTAGAAACTGGGTCTAAGGCAGAACAGGGTTCATCCATGAGAATAATTTCCGGTTGCACTGCGATCGCTCTAGCGATACACAAGCGTTGCTGTTGTCCGCCGGATAAAGATGTGCCACTTTGTCGTAGTTTATCTTTGACCTCATCCCACAAAGCAGCTTGTCTGAGACTGCGTTCGACTAATTCATCCATATTCCCTTGATAGCCATTGATTTTGGCTCCAAAAGTAATATTCTCATAAATTGATTTAGGAAAGGGATTTGGTCGTTGAAATACCATCCCAATTCGGCGGCGCACCTGTACAGGGTCGATGTTGGGTGCATACAAATTGTGATCGTAAAAATAAACTTTGCCTTCTGCTCGAAAGGAATCGATGACGTCATTGAGACGGTTATAGCATCGCAGCAATGTACTTTTACCGCAGCCAGACGGACCAATAAAAGCTGTCACCTGATTTTTCGGGATGTCCAGCCAAATATTTCGCAAAGCCAAAAAATTACCGTAGTACACATTCAGATTCTCTGTGCGTAAAACAGTTTCAGTGTCATTCACTGTAGTAGTGTTAGTAGGCATAATAATAGTGTATTGTGGATTTTTGCCCCAGAGAATCTTTCTCTGGTGGTTCCTTAGCCAAAACGACCACTCACATAATCGCGAGTACGCTGATCCTGGGGACTGGAAAAAATTCTCTCGGTGGTATCTACCTCTACCAGATACCCGACGCGATTTCCCCCTTCCAGGGCTTCGGCATTAAAGAAAGCAGTATAATCTGCAACCCTAGAAGCCTGCTGCATGTTATGGGTGACAATGACAATAGTGTAATGCTGTTTGAGATCAAGCATTAACTCCTCAATCCGCATCGTCGATATAGGATCAAGAGCCGAGCAAGGTTCATCCATCAAAATCACATCCGGCTGAACCGCAATAGCGCGAGCAATACACAAACGCTGCTGTTGTCCCCCTGAAAGAGAAGTCCCCAACTTGTGGAGATTGTCTTTAACCTCATCCCAGAGGGCTGCACGGCGGAGGGAATTTTCAACAATCTCATCCATATTTCCCTTAATGCCATTCACCCGCAAACCATAGGCTACATTGTCATAAATCGTCTTCGGGAAAGGATTAGGCTGCTGAAATACCATACCCACCCTGCGGCGGACTACCACCGGGTCAACTGTAGCACCGTAGAGATTTTGTCCTCGGTAAGTAAGGTATCCCTTCACCTTCGCACCCGGAATCAAGGCGTTAGTCCGATTGAAACAACGCAGGAGAGTACTTTTACCACAGCCCGAAGGACCAATTAAAGCGGTAATTTTGCCCTCCAGAATATCCATTGTCACATACTGAAGGGCGATCGCACCCCCATAGTAAACCGATAAATCCTTGACCTCAAAAATGCGCCTACTATCAACGGGACTGCTATTACTAATTTTCTTTTCCATAGTATTCTCAATGTAGAGTGTATAGAAATTGGCTGAGTTTGCAGCCAAAAGAATTGAATTCCCTGATCTTATAACTTCTTCTGCCGACTCAAGTACCGAGCCAAAATACTAAACAACAGCACAATTGACAATAACATCAAGGCGGCGGCCCAAGCCAAACTCTGGGAAGCCTTATAGGGAATAATCGAGAAAAAGTAAATTAACACTGGTAAGGTTGCCACAGGTTCCCAAACATTAGTGGCCCAGAAATTATTGTTAAAAGAGGTGAACAGCAAGGGAGCCGCTTCTCCGGCAGCCCGGGCAACAGATAAAACTATACCAGTAATAATTGAAGTCAGAGCTGCTGGTAAGACAATCTGGACAATGGTTTCAAATTTTGTCGCCCCAATACCCATTGCAGCCAAACGCAACTCATTAGGCACTAATAACAAAGCCTCTTCTGTAGACCGAATAATAATAGGCAGCATTAACACCGCCAAAGCCACCCCACCGGAAAAAGCCGAAAATGACCCTAATGGCATCACCACAATTGCATAGGCGAATAAGCCACACAAAATAGCGGGGACACCGGTGAGTACATTACAGGAAAACTTCACCAAGTAGGCCAACCGAGTTCCCCGACCAAACTCAGCTAAGTAAATAGCCGCAATCACACCAAAAGGAACTGAAATCAATGTACCAATACCCAGAGTCATTAAAGTTCCAATAATGGCATGACCAAAGCCACCCTCAGATAAACCAGGAGGCGGGGGGAGCTTAGTAAAAATATCTGGAAATATTATGGAATTAATCCCCTTTTGAAACACACTCGCCAGCACCCAAATTAGAGGGATAATTACCGCCGCGGCAAACACCATAGTTAAAATGGTCAACACCCGCCCCATGATCCGGCGATGGGGTGCCATGGTTTTCTCACTGATATCAAAACCACTGTCCGTGGCCGATGCCACGCTATCGCTATCATACCCAAAGGAATACTGATTATCTGGAGTACCCATAATTTAATTGATATTTCGTAAACTTAATCTTGCATACACTCGTACTCAAAACTGGGGAAAAGGCGTGATATTTTACTCAATATTTTGGAATCGACGAATAATCATCTCAGCTAAAATATTCACTACTAAAGATAAAAGCATTAGCACTACGCCAGCGTACATTAAAGCCGCAACTTGAGTGCGTCCCGCTTCTCCAAATTGGGAAGCAATCAAACCTGTGATCGTCGATCCGGGTTGCAGCCATGATATGTTAATGCGGTTGGCGTTACCAACGAGCATAGCCGCCACCATGGTTTCCCCCATGGCTCGACCCATAGCCAACATCACAGAACTGATAATGCCAGATAACCCTGCGGGAATCAGCACTCTGAGAATTGTTTCCCAACGGGTTGCTCCCAAAGCTAAGGAACCATTGCGGAGATTACTGGGTAGGACTTCAAAGGTGCTCCGGGTAATAGAGATGATAATGGGCACAATCATAATTGCCAGTACCAAGCCCACAATCAGCAGACTATTGCCAAAAACAGAATCGCCACCGAAAAAAGGAATCCAGCCGAAGTACGTGTTAAGGAAGGTAAAAATAGGTCTGATAGCAGGAATGAGGACAAAAATACCCCAAATTCCCAACACCACGCTGGGAATAGCGACGATCAGTTCAATGGCAAAAGCAATGGGAGTTGTTACCCATTTAGGCGCAAATCCTTCTGTTAAAAAGATGGCTACTCCGATGCCCAAGGGGATAGCAATTGACAGGGCAATCAAGGCAGTGACTAAAGTTCCATATATCTGAGGTAGTACCCCATAAACGTTGGTGACAGGGTTCCAGGTTGTACCGACTAAAAAACCCAGACCAAATTTTTCAATGGCTGGTGTAGCTGCTATAGCGGTCTGTATGATTACCCATAGTAAAACTGCTCCGGCACTGATGGCTAGTATCAGGGTTAGTCCCCAAAATCCCACATCTAGAACCCTAGCGGGACTGATTTGCTTTTCCAGGCTATTCCCGGTTAATTGAGTTGATTTATCTGCCGACATCATGACTTGATTTTTGCTCTATAAGTGGTTATTGTGACATGGTGATGTCCCAACTCAGGTGTCGGGATGAATTTTGGGAGTGTTAGATGTCAAAGACACTCCCAATCATCTCGGATTATTACTTGGCGTTCACCGTGTCAAATACTGCTTTAATTCTCTGCACTAGAGGGTCAGGAATGGGGACATAAAGAAGTTCCTCCGAAAGTGCCTTGCCTTCGGGTCCCAAAGACCATTCCAAGACATTACGCATGGCTTGCCATTTAGCATCGTCCTCATACTGTCGATAGATCATCACCCAAGCTAGACCGACTATAGGGTAGGAATCAACACCCGAAGGGTCTGGAACTAGGAGCGCGAAATCATCGGGTACCGGCTCATCTAGTAGAGCTTTGGCTGCTGCTTCTGGAGATGGGGCTATAAAGTTTCCAGCTTTGTTTTCAATTAAGGCGGAATTGATTTTGTTTAGGGCAGCATAGGCGTAGGATAAGTAACCAATGGCTCCCTCATTCTGCTGAATGGCAGCGGCTACGCCTTCGTTACCTTGTCCGCCAATTCCCACAGGCCAGTCTACTGAAGTTCCTGCCCCAGCTGTCCAGTCTGGGCAGACAGTTTTAATGTGGTTGGTAAATACGAAGGTAGTACCACTCCCATCAGACCGGTGCGCAAAGGTAATGGGTAGGTCGGGAATCTTTAAACCAGGGTTATCTGCGGCGATGGCTGGATCAGTCCATCGAGTAATTTTTCCGGTTACGATATCACAATAACTTTTGCGGGAGAGTCTCAGTTCGAGATCTTTAACTCCTGGTAAGTTATAGGAGAAGGATAAAAAGCCTCCGGTCATGGGAACTTGGATCGGATCGTAATTATGAGCTTCTTTGAAGGACTTGAGCCGACTTGCAGAGTCGGTGATGGGTGCTTCGCTGGCCCCAAAGTCTACGGTTTTATTGATGTACTGCTCCAAACCCGCCCCACTTCCTACGGACTGATAGCTCACCTGGACATTGGGGTTGACTTGGCGATTATAGGCATCAAACCACCTCTGAAAAAGAGGTGCGGGGAATGTTGCCCCGGCTCCGGTAATAGCTATTTTCTGCCCACCACCACCATCCGCTCCTGGGCTACAGGCTGTTGCTACCAACATGATTGGTAGTGAAGCGATGGCTAACACAACTTTGCGATTAAGAACCATGAAAAATACGTCCAGTTTGCGAAAGTACTACGGAGTTATATCAAAAAGACCTTGCTTCATTGGTCATGACAACATCACCGGCATCACAGTCTAGGGTTATGGCGGTAGCAATGGGATTATCTGAGTCTTGCCCCGCGCCACAAGCCCCTAAGCTAAATTACATATCTAACAGCGATGTTTTAGCTGCTAGGCGACTCTTGTTGATTACATGTAGACCTGTGAATTTTTAGTTAATTTATCCAGATGAGCGATATTAGAATACCTCTAAAAGATACGTCTGAAGGTAAACAAAAGGTTAACAAAGGCAAAATAATATATTTTTCTGATCTATTTGCTACATTGAAAATAAAAAAAATGCTACGTAATTTCTTAAATTTTATGGTATAAATTATAAATTTTCAGGAAAAACCAAACTATCCAGTATTATTTTCAGGTTCAAACATGATTTTTCCGCAATTTTTTAGCGATCGCCATTTATTCAGAAGCTAATCACCCAAAGCCTCAAACCACAGAATTCCCTTAAGAATGTCCCGCTCACCTAACGGCATAGCGGGTTAATATCAAAAATATTACTTATTAGCAGATGAAATCGCGTATAAATTTTATCCCTAAATAATATTTGGGGATATTTTTCATTGAGAATTTTCTAATTATTAAGTTCGACTTTGAAACACCCAACTTGATGTTCCTTACGCCAAGCATGAGGTGGTAAACCATGATGTTGACGAAACTGGCGGGAGAAATGGGAAACATCTTGATAACCCAATGCTCTGGCAATTTGCTCAACTGTTTGGTAATCATTTTGCAGTAAAAAACGCGCTCCTTGCATCCGGCGTTTAACAATCCAGCTATTGACAGTTTCTCCTGTCTGCTTTCCCACCTGGTTAGTCAAGTAAGCAGGTGAGTAACCAACTGCTTCAGCTACATCACACAGTGTAATTCCTTCGTGATAATGGGCTTCAATAAATTCAAAAACTTTTTTTAATTGGGGAGCACAGGGAAATATTGATTGAGGTGAGTTCAAAGCTGTGGTCTTATCTGCGGATCCTGATTTTTGAGCTTCCTGGAATTTAGCAGCACACCAAGTTTTGAGCACAGCTTGTCTTTGCAACTGGGTATTAATTGCTCTGAGTAATTCGTCTAGTGAAAAGGGTTTAGTAACATAGTCATCTGCACCTAACTCCATACCTTTGCGAATAGCCTCTCTAGTACAGCTACCCGTGATAAAAATAAAGGGAATAATTGCTGTAACAGGATCTTGACGTAGCATGGTGAGGACAGTGTAACCATCTATATCCGGCATTGTCAGATCACAAAGTACTAAATCAGGTACATACTCCTGTGCTTGTTGGATACCAGCTAAACCATTTTGAGCGTTTATAATATCAAACCCTTTAGCTTCAAGACCCTGTACATAAAGATGGCGGGTAACATGATCATCTTCAATTACCAGAATTTTTTTGACCGATTCGTACTTCATTTTATAGCAACCAAAATTATAATATTAAATGGAACATGGGGATTTTTAAATTGACAAATCTTAAATACTTAAATCAATTAACACTTATAGTAATCAAAACATTCTAATTCTCATAGAAAAGAGGCTTCTTTAACTAGTGGTAACATCACAGTAATGGTAGTACCTTTATCTACTTCGCTTTCCAGATTCACTTGACCACCATGTAAATCTACTAGCGTTTTAATAATCGATAATCCTAGTCCATTACCGGGGATATTCCCAATATTACTTCCCCTGTAGAATGCTTCAAATAATCTTTCTTTGTCTCTGGTTGGAATGCCAATTCCTTGGTCTTTTACCTGAAAAAAAATAGATTTTTCTTGGTAAGTCATAATCAAATCAATCATGCTATTCTTAGGAGAATACTTAATGGCATTTTCTAGGAGATTCTTCAATATATAATCTAATAATTTTGCATCAAAAAAAGCATTGATAAATTCAAAATTAGTCAGAAAATTTATTCTTTTTTCCATGGAAATAATGTGCATTTCCGCCACTAAATTATGACAAAATTTCACTAAATCCAGTGGTTTAGGGTCAAAATTTATTTTGCCTGATTCTGCTTGAGCAAACAACAAAGTATCATCTAACATCTGGCTGATTTGTGCGATGGCTTTTTCTATATTTTCCAGTAATGATTCTATTTTTTGCTTGGTATGCTTGTCTATTTCTTCTGCAACTAAGCTATTACAAAATGAAATAATATTTAGTGGAGTACGAAGTTGATGACAGACCATAGAAAGAAACTGCGCTCTCAGTTCGCTTATTTGTTTAGCTTGTTGTAAAGCGTTATTAAAACTTGACTCTAAATTTTTGTAATCTGTAATATCAATAGCTATGATTAATTCTTCTGGTTTTACAGGTAACTTGAAAATTCCATCAAGCTTAGTTACCACGCCAATTAGCAAGCGTTCCGTACCATCTGATGTGAGGATATTTATCTCCTGGTATTCAAAGTCAGGTAATTCTTTTTGCAAGCATAAATTTATAGGTTTTTTCCTCTTAATTATTCCGTTAAAATCAAAATTATTTAGTAGTTCCTCTTTACTATATCCAGTAAATTTTTGTACGGCAGAATTTACATAAAATATTCTGTTTCCCTGAATCAGAAAAATGTTGGCTTCTATTGTTTCTGGTAAGGTGAATAATATATTGATATTCACCGGTTTTATGCTCAAATCTATGGCTTCATCCCTCTGAGGTCGAACAACAGCACAGGCAAAAGTTTGACCTGTTTTTTTCAGGTATATAATAGAAGTTTCAACTGTAAATATGCGCTGTTGCTTATTACGATAGCGAGATTTAAACGTAAAATAATCTTCTGATTTTATTTTTGATAATCTATGGATATCAAAATCTATATCTAGATGATAAAGCCTCATTGAAAGTAATTCTTCACGGGAATAGCCAGTCATTTTGCAAATTGCATCATTGACAAAAATCAACTGGTAATTTTCTCCTAAGCAGAAAGCTGGTTCTACAGCTTGATCTATCAGGAAATAAGCAAATTTTAAATCTATTTCTGTCTGTATATTTCTGGTAAAATTTGCAAAAAATAACCTATCTTCGCTATAATCCATAAACTTAATATCTCCCTTTCATAAGTCAGAACCATAGGCATTCAAAAATCAAGATAATAGCTCTTAAAAAGACATATATTTATTGGTCTTTGGTAATAATTTAAAATTATTTCATAAAATGTGCTATTTATTTGAATTTTACTAATAACATAAAAAATTTATAAAAATAAACTTACAAGTTATGGAATTTATAAAATATGAAATCTTATAACTCCACCTTCATCGATACTTTTAAACTGAATTTAGGATAATTTTTGATTTCCATGACTCAATATCAAATACAAAATTATCTGCACTATAACTTGACAAACCACTGCTTTTATAAAAATATCAATGAGGTTATACGTGACTTTAATGTAAATGTGCTAAATTGACAAGTGACATTGAACTATTCAGCCAATAACTAATAGTTAACATCTAATTTTCACAGAATAAGCAATCTAAAAGATAACGTATATATTGATATTAGGGTTTGAATGTGTATTTAGAAATATGGGCATAGAGAGTTAACTTAATTCATAAAAACTCTGATACATGATTTACATTATTAAAGATTTAACTATATTTAAGATTATTTATTCATCTACCATGAGGAACATATCTGACGAGCAAACAATAGCCTAATATGAATTGATTTGTGATAGTCGAGACTATTTTTGCTCTAATAGACTGGAAATTTATACGTTCATCTATCTAAAGAAGTAAGAAATGATAATATATGTTTTAATTAAGCTGATAAGAATTAGTGATATTTTATATTGATCTTGTCAACCTGGACTATTAGCCGCTGTTTGCTGTTGTTGTTCACTTTCTCCCGATAATTCAATTCTGGGGCTGAGAATTTTCAGCTAAAACAAAAATCACCTCCGTGCTCACTTCCGGGTTAGTCTGTGGAGTAACTCACAAAAATACACATCTAATACTTTTTTCTGATACCTTGACTAAGGAAATCAGGAGGATAATGTTTGTCATAATAAAACATAACGACTAAGTCAGTATAAATATGTATAATTCAATACTGTCCCTAATAGTTGAATACATAAATAACTGATAAAAACATTGTTTGAGTATTTGTGCAAATAAAATGGCTGGAAGTGTAGAAAATGTGGGAACTATTCAATTACTATGGTCTATGGTTGGTTTGCTCCTCACCATGGGCGGTACTTTCCTAGAAGCCTATAGTATTGCCTTACCTTGGACTGGGAATAATCAAGGAACTGAGATTTTTTCTTTGGGTGTTACCTGTCAAGTTGGTGCGGTACTGTTAGTAGGTTGTTTAGGAGGTAAAAATGCTGGCGCACTATCGCAAATCGCCTATTTAGTCATGGGTTTAACCTTGCTACCTGTATTTGCCGATGGTGGCGGTATTGGATATGTTAAACTATCTCAGTTCGGTTATCTGTTAGGTTTTATCCCTGGAGCGTGGATTTGTGGATCTTTGGCATTTCAAGCTAGACCTAAGCTGGAAACCCTGGCTTTCAGTTGTTTGAGTGGCTTGTTAACTGTCCACTTCTGCGGTATTACTTATTTAATCATCAGTTATATTTTTCAGTGGAAAGGTACGGAAAATTTGCCTCTAATGCAAGCAATCCTTAAATATTCTTGGTTTGCACTGCCCGGTCAACTAGCTGTAGTGTGTGCTGTTACCGTAATAGCATATGTATTACGTCATTTAATGTTTTATTAGTTATGGCAGAGCTAGTACGACAGTCAAGTAAAAATCGAAAAATCCATTTATAGGCTTTTGACCAATTTGAAATGATTGGGACTAATTGTACATTTTCTCGGTAATTATATGTACTTTTATAGACAAAGAGGAGATGGTGATTTTGATATCCATTTAGTAAATACTATTTTTATTGACATTAACCTCTACTATCTCTCACGCCCTAGTTGCTAGTTTCATGCGTTTAAAAAATCATCTCTTTTGGATTACTGCCTTCATTGCTTTTTTCTTAGATCAACTAACAAAATATTGGATAGTGCAGACCTTTAGCCTGGAACAGACATTACCAATTATACCAGATGTATTCCATTTCACTTATGTTACTAATACTGGGGCAGCTTTTAGTCTGTTCAGCGGGAAAGTAGAGTGGTTAAGATGGCTATCGTTGGTCGTGAGTTTGTTATTGATAGCACTAGCATGGTTTGGCCAGAATTTAAGTCGTTGGAATCAGTTAGGCTATGGTTTGATTTTAGGCGGAGCTATGGGGAATGGTATTGATCGGTTCGCTTTGGGGTATGTGGTTGATTTCCTGGATTTTCGCTTGATTAATTTTGCCGTATTTAATATGGCAGATTCATTTATTACTATTGGTATTATTTGTCTATTAATTGCTTCTTGGGAAAAAGCACCCAGTCATAGTGACAGTTAAAGCTAATCTGAACACTTGATAAATGAAAATCAAAGTATCCCCTCAACTTCCCATGTCAGAGAGAATTTTAATGTCAATTAATCCTTAAAGATATTACCCTAATATTTTCAGAAATTATAGATAGTCAGGGAGTATGGACTCACAATATTGTATGCTTGGAAAGAGTAATGAACCCGAGTTGGTAGGTTTGATGAGTCGATATTTTCTTGGTGTAAGATTGAATTAGTAAAAACTACCTATAGCTAATTTCTGCTGTGACTGATGTGTACAATGGTGGAATATCTGTATCGAGATTGTCAAATCGCCCGAATGTTTGCCAATAATTCTGATGTAAATAGCCTATGAGTTCCCCCCAACCTCCTCATAAGCCACAAACTGTACTTGGTCAACTGACTCAAGCAGTACAGACACTTCAAGCGAGGGTTGACTTTTCCAAGTTGGCGCTGAAGCCTAATGCTAAAGTACCAGAGATATGGGTGCAGGATACGGGGGACGAACGTGAGGTATATCCCTTGTTAGGCGATCGCTATATAGTAGGTCGTAGTTCCAAATCCTGTGATATAGTCATTCGCAATCCAGTTGTCAGCCAAATTCACCTATCACTCTCACGGGATTCAACTCAACGCACCCCTGTTTTTGTCATCAAAGATGAAAACTCCACTAATGGTATTTATCTGGGGAAACGCCGAATTAATCGATTAGAACTGCGTCACGGTGACATTTTTACTTTGGGACCGCCAGAACTCGCAGCTTCAGTGCGGCTACAATACTTTGACCCAGCACCCTTGCATATAAAAGCAGCAACTTGGGCGGCCTATAGTATGGCAGGTGTGAGCGCCTTAGTGGGGTTAGTCATAGGGGTGGAATGGCTAAAATTTTCCGTCAGACCCTTACCCACTGCTAGCAGCGCCCCTATAGTGATTTATGCCCGCGATGGCTCGACACCCTTACGCGAGCCTCGGAGTACCTCTCATGTAGACCTTAAGAGTTTAGAGGACTTTGGCTATTTACCCGCAGCCATAGTGGCCTCAGAAGATAGTCGTTACTATTGGCACTTTGGCGTTGACCCTTTAGGGATTTTGCGAGCTGTGTTAGTCAATACACGCAGTGGAGATGTACAGCAGGGGGCTAGCACCATTACCCAGCAAGTGTCCCGAAGTTTGTTCCGGGACTATGTAGGCGCTCAAGACTCCTTGGGACGCAAACTGCGGGAAGCTATTGTTTCCTTGAAGCTAGAAACTTTTTACAGTAAAGATCAAATATTACTCATTTACTTAAATCGAGTATTTTTGGGGGTGGATACATCCGGTTTTGAGGATGCGGCTCGTTATTACTTTGATAAGTCAGCCAGAGAATTAACTCTCTCAGAAGCTGCAACATTAGTGGGAATTTTACCTGCTCCCAACGCTTTTAATTTTTGTGGAAATAACCCCAATAGGCTACAACTAGTTGACTATCGTAATCGCGTGATTAGGCGAATGTTGGACATGGGGAAAATTTCCGCAGAACAGGCCAATCGAGCTAGGCGCTCCCCAGTCCAGATTAACCCCAAAGTTTGCGAACGGCAAGCCAGTACCATTGCTCCTTACTTTTACCAGTATGTATTCCAGGAATTGGAATCAATCTTGGGGGTAGGAGTTGCCAGAGAAGGAAATTTTATCATTGAAACCCAGCTCGATCCCAAAATGCAAGCAGAGGCGGAAACAGCTTTGCGTAATCAAATCAATAAAGCTGGTTCTACCTTTGGCTTTTCTCAAGGAGCGATCGTTACCCTAGACACTAGAACTGGTAGTATTTTGTCGATGGTAGGCGGGACTGATTTTGGAAAAAGCCAGTTTAACCGTGCTGTTCAAGCCCAAAGACAACCGGGTTCTACTTTCAAGGTTTTCGCTTTTGCAGCCGCCCTAGAGAGGGGAATACCAGCCTCTAAAACTTATTCTTGCGCGGCTCTACCCTGGCAAGGCTTTACCTATAGGCCTTGTAGAACCGGTGCCCAGAATTCCTTAGATATGACGACTGGCTTCGCCCTGTCAGAAAATCCCATTGCTCTGCGAATTGCCAGGGAGGTGGGGCTAGATAGAGTCGTATCCACCGCCAGACGTTTAGGAGTCAAGTCATCACTCGAAGCAGTTCCCGGCTTAGTACTGGGTCAAAGTGTAGTCAATGTTTTAGAAATGACTGGTGCTTTTGGCGCCATTAGCAATCGTGGTGTTTGGAATCCACCCCACGCAATTAGCAGGATTATAGACAGTAGTGATTGTCAAAATAGTCAGGATTTAAAAACTTGTCGTGTTGTCTATTCCTTTGACGAAAATCCGGACGCTAACCAGCGAGTTTTACCCACAGGTGTAGCCGATGAAATCAACCAGATGATGCGCCAAGCAGTAACTAGCGGTACTGGACGCGCCGCGGCTATCGGACTGGGGGAAGGTGGGAAAACCGGCACCACTGATAAAAACGTTGATCTCTGGTTTATTGGTTCAATCCCCAGTCGCCGGTTTGTAACTGGCATTTGGTTGGGTAATGACAATAATTCTCCCACATCCGGCAGCAGCGGGCAAGCAGCCCAACTTTGGGGCAATTATATGAGACAAATTACCAGATAAGGAGGGGGTGAATAATCACTGATATCCCCGCCAAGGGCTAACTTGCAGAATACCATCTCTGGTAAAAACTACTTTAAATTGGGCTATTGGTTCATTTGTGAGAGAACCATTAGCGGGACTGTGCAGCAATTTGGGTAGAGGAGTTGATTCTATGCCCTCATTTGCTCCTTGATTTACCGCTTTATAACCAATGATCGCACCATCAGGATTTACACCTACTCGATAGACTAAATCTTCTCTTAATTCTGAGCGACTAGTCCAACCTAGATCAATTTGTTTATAAATTTTTCCATTCAGAAGACGTAGTTGGGATGAATTAGTAATTTCTGTAGCTGAATTTAAGAGTGCTTCTAAATCTCTGATTTTGAGTGCTGTATCCACGATTGGAGTGGCTACATTCAGGTCAGTTGCTGGGGAACTCTCTGGAGTTTGTATATTTGGGGGTGTTATGTTCTCTGATGCAGCCGAATTGGGGGTGGGTGCTATGGATACAGTCTCTTCTTGCTCCTGGGTTGCTGGTGGGCGCGTCTCAGGGGCAGGAATTAGGCTCAAAGCGATGGCGGCAACTGCTACAGTTGAAATTCCTATACTTGCCGCTACTCCCTGCTTGAGTAGAAATTCATTAGGACTACCGTAACTTCTAGGCACGGGCTGTAATTCTAATGACAACTCTGGTAGGGTTTGGCTGTCAGCAAAAAATTGATCCACAGCTTCAACCAGGTCAAATAACTGCACTGTATTCAAATCCATTTGAATGGGCGGTTGATTATAGTTAGGCTGAGACTGAAAAACATCTACAGCTATTTCAGAATGCACAATTAACCGGTGCCGATTAGTGTAAATTTTTTGTAACTCCACTAATTCTGAGTCTTGATTATGTGCTTGGGGGTTTGACACATTACTCAAAAATTCTTGAGCATAGCCACTCACAGCCCGGACTAGACTCTCAAAAAATTCTCGTCCGCCTACTAGGGGCTGACTATAGCCAGATATATAGCATTCTGCATTGACCAATATGGATAATTCTGGACGCATACCTTGATAGTATGCTGCTTTGGCTACATCACTGAAACCCTCTAACAGCAGTGTACAATTAGGTAGACTGTACTTACGTTGAATATTCATTCTACTTCACCGTCAAAAAGACTAATCCAAAATCGCTGCATTCCAGCTGTACCAGTACAAAATAGTAATTGTCCCAACAAATTGATTGCTAGTTCATCTAATTTATCGTCAGAATCTAATGCCATTACGGTAGAACGTCGGGGATTCATTCTACTTCTGAAATGTACTCGAAATCGCTCTAGGTAATTCGATAGGCGCAAATTCTGTACCAAAGGTATCTGCTTTTCACTCATTTGCTGATATGTCATCAACATTTGGCGAATGACAACGGTTAAACGCCGCGCGATGTAGCTGGCAATAACTACTAAAGCTTTTGCTTCCATGATAGTCAAGGGACGGCGAATATGAGCTCTTCGCAGTGGGTTAGAGCTCCGCATTCGCCATAGATTTACTCGGTTTTTAATAATTCCTTTCAGTTCTAACTCATCAGCAAAAGCCAGAATAGCTTCGGAGCTACCAAGTTCTAAAGCTTCAATTGCCAGTAAAATTAGATCAACTTGCAGTCGGGTTCTAGCCGGACAACCCTGTGCTGCCTTGGCGAAGCTTACCATAGGCATCGCAGGGTCTGGTAAAGTATCCAGAATCATCGGCAAGGATGGGGGGGGTGGACTATTCAATGGCGTTAAGCTGGCTGAGACATTCATTCTATAAATTACCTTGTGCAGAGCTAATAGGCAGAATAAAACTAGTACAACTAATTTAAAGGAGCTAGAACAGGCTTGAACCTGTTTCAAACTTGTTTGTAGTGCTTAAGCATTGATTACTTTTTCTGCTGTCCAAAGTTCGGTAAAAATTAGGTAAATAAATCTCTTCTTGTCAGTCAGAAACTGATTTACCGATTTTTTTGTCGGAGGTAGTTCTCTTGGAGACCGTGGCTTTGTAGAAGTCTTTATGTAAGTGGGAGTGGTATTACAGTTGCAGTATCTACCTGCTTTGTGCGGTACAGATGCCAAGTTGCTCTAAGTAACGCCATCAAAAATCACCTCCGATTTAGTTGTTTTGAGTATAGTAAAAGAATATATTTAGGACTTACGCAACTGGCACAGGCGATCGCTACGCAGAGCTTGCATCTGTGTGTAGCAATCGCTAAATGAAAGCACATTGGTATTATATAAGTGATGTCAATGGCACGGGGGGATGCCTAGTGCAGTTGATAGTAGA
>NZ_JAQMUH010000165.1:0-3460 GCF_028331025.1 Anabaenopsis arnoldii
CCCTCTCCTTACAAGGGTAGGTTTTTAATATGATCTGTGAAGGCAAGACCACCGAAGACAAGGAAGGAAAGTGGACAAGGAAGATTTTATCCGGACAATGGTCTTTTAATGGGCTATTTTTCTTACTAAGAATACAGACTTTGTACTGTTTTTCTCCCTTGTCACCTAGTCCACCTTGTCCACCTTGTCTTGTCCTTGTCAGGGGAGGGGACTGGATTTGATTGTTTTGGGTGTGTTGGGTGTGTTCGGTGTGTTCCCCAATCCTTCCCAATCCTTCCTGTTTTCTGTTCCCTGTTCCCTGTTCCCTGTTCCCTAAGATAAAAGTTACTTGTGGAAAACTTATCAAACATCCTCTTAGGGAAAGTTGAGATTTATGGGACTTCAATGGGAATCAAACCGTTTTCTGGCAAATAGTCGCGGAAACATCCTTCATCAGCCAGTAGTAAAATCAGACGCACGGGATAATCTGGGGAAATTTGCAAATCAGCCCACGGTACGGCAATTTCTAAGCAATTCTTGAAAGCGACTTGGGCGCGGCTAAAACGGGGATACCATTGATGGTGTTCTCCGGCTTCGTGAAACTGAATTGATTCGGTGAGTAAGTTAATTTCTAGATGGTGGTGGTACAGGTAGTTAAGGGGGGGGATATCTGGGATATCTGCCATGATGATGGGGCTATTGTGCATTGTTCTATGGGGATAGAACCACAACAAATTCAACTCTTGAGGTAAATCTCGTCCGGGGATAACGCCATTTTTAAAGTCCACCCGCACATAGAAATTTAGGTGATCTACGCCATACCAGAGTCTCTGAATGACGCTGCTATTGTGCATGGTTCCCCGCGCCCCGCCGATTTCTATGCGTCCGGCTTTGTCCCAGTCCTGTTCATCACCTTTACCATCAATGACCGGATGAATAAACCCTTGTGGCTTATGGTCGGTTCGGGCTGCGTGAATCTCTAGAGGTTTCTGGAGATAAGAGGGTGCTGGTTCATTTAAGGCTGTGTAAATTCCTAATAGGTGTTCCCGAAATAATTGGTCGAATATGGCATCTTGATTTGAAGAATGTCCTTCGCCAAACCACCAGAACCAATCGGAACCCTCGGCGGCATATAAGGCTTCCCATGCTTCTGGGTTGTTTTCTTCGGTGGCTTCGGGATGTTGGGCGAGGGTTTCTCTGGCGTGGGTTAGGTAGTCCCAGGCACGATTTTTTACAGGGTCACCAATCCAGGTAGTAAAGCTACCATCTACCCAAGAACCACTATGTAGCTGTTCGGCGGGAATAGTGGTAGTGGCGGGAAATTGTTCGAGAAATTCTGAGACGGTGACGAGTTTAAGATGGGGTTCGTTGCTGAGGGTTTGATACAATGCTTCTAGGAAGGGTTTACCGTCTTGGGGATAAAATTCCCAGCAGTTTTCTCCGTCTAAGGCAATGGTAACTAGCCAAGGTTCTTCGCTGTGGCTTTCTCTTTGCATTTTCGCGATCGCTTGCAGGTGTCCCACTAGGTCGGCTACGGCCTGTTTGGGGGGGATGGAACTGTAGGTAAAGCCAATTAAATCTGATAGTCTGTGGTCACGAAACACAATTGCTACATCACCGGCGGGAGTTGCCAAGCGATAGGGTCTGTATAATAGTTCTGGCTCCTGGACGTTTCCGGCTGCGTCCCGGTGAAAAAAGTGTTTCAGCGACCACCCTAAAACTGCTTCATCTGAGCAAATCCACTTAAAGCCTTGTTTAATAATATATGGCAAAATTTCCGGGCTGACTGATTGTTCTGAAGGCCATAAACCCCGTGGTTCTTGCCCAAAACGGTCTGTGTATAGGTCCCAAGCCTTTTGTAAGTGGCGCTTAATGTCGTGGGGCCAGTTAAACCGCTGGTGAGGTAGTCTCATTTCGGGTACTGCTACTCGCCCTGATTTGGTATCAGCTAGTAAGGGTAAAATGGGGTGAGTGTAGGGGGTGGTGGTGACTTCTAGCTGTCCGGATGCTTGCATTTTCCGGTGTTGGGGGATAATCCGGCTGAGAATTTCCCTCTGTTTGGTATATATGCGCTGGCGATCGCTTAAGGTAAAATTACGTCCTTGTTTTAACCAAGCGGCAATTTCCGGGTCATCCCAAAACAGGGGATCAATCCACGCCAGATTATGCCAAGCCAGTAAATCGCCGTAATCTGCTAACTGCCAATTAGCTAAACACCAATCTTGCCCTTTTTCCTGTCTTTGGTAATACAACTCGGCATAACGGGGATGGGGGTCAATCAAGGTATGATGGTTAGCATCAAAAAAGTGTTGGATAATAAATTCCCGTTGTTGGTCAGTTATCTGTGCATCTGGGGTTAAACTCGCCGTGAGATAGGGGTCAAAAGCAGTGCCAGCAATGTAATCTTCCAGTTGTAAAATTAATGACGGGACTAAATTTACTGTCTGGTGTAATTTCGGATATTTTTCCAGAATTAATATTAAATCTAAATAATCTTTAGTGCCATGCAATCGCACCCAAGGTAGGCGATAATGCTGACTGGTAGAAAGGGAAACGCCGCTGTTAGGGGACTTGTACAGCGGCTGGTGTTGATGCCAAATAAAAGCGATGTGTAATGGATGAGACATAGTGAATTATGGTATATACAGAATGGGGTCTGGGTAATGGGGACAAGGAAATACCCATCCCCATCACCCCAGACACTAAACTACTTGCTCAATTTCTGCGATTTCCGGAATCATTTCCTTAAGGCGACGTTCAATACCCATTCTCAAGGTCATGGCGGAACTGGGACAAGAACCACAAGCACCTTGTAATCTCAGTTTCACAATTGGTCCTTCCAGTTCTACCAGTTCCACGTTACCCCCATCAGACATGAGGTAAGGGCGCATTTCATCTAAAACTGTTTCGACGTTTTCAATTGTCAGTTCCATTTGATACCTCTGTTGTTAGGAAAATTGTGATCTTCAAACTTGAATCACTTAATTTTAGATATAATTTACCTTAGATTAGAGATTTGACGGAGCTACCCAATCAAGCTTCATGATCGTCTCTTGGTATCTTACCAAAGTGTGAAACTTAAAGGCAAAATCTTCTCACCTACAGCAAAACCAACCCCGGATCTATATCTCTACCCTAGGGTAGATGACAAACTTACAGTTATTCTAACTTAAAGTTATTTACACTTGTATAAATTTTAATAAACTGTCTGCTAAATCACTGTCTGCTATCCTCTATATTGAAATTTCTGCCCTTGTATATCCCCTAGTTTCCCCATGTCCAGACTTTTGATTAGCCAGTACCAAGCAGAAGTAGCCAAAATTATTCAGTTTGGCTGTTCCCGCAAAGAATCTTCTATTCGCGTGGCTTTTCAAAACCTCTTAAATGAATATTGCCAACCCAGAGACTTTTTACTAATTCCCGAATTGGACTTTAAATTACCCAATGGTATACTAGTTTATCCCGATGGCACCGTTAAAGA
>NZ_JAQMUH010000166.1:0-11850 GCF_028331025.1 Anabaenopsis arnoldii
GGCGTTAGCCATACCGTTGACGGTGGTCGGTGAGCGGAGTCGATAGCGATAGCGTGGCGTTAGCCATACCGTTGACGGTTGACGGTGGTCGGTGAGCGGAGTCGATAGCGATAGCGTGGCGTTAGCCATACCGTTGACGGTGGTCGGTGAGCGGAGTCGATAGCGATAGCGTGGCGTTAGCCATACCGTTGACGGTGAGCGATCGCTATGAACACCCGAAGATGGGGGTAAAACAATAAACAATATTTGAGAGATTAATCATAGGTTTTCCAAGATGGTTTTAGGATAGTTGTCTCATTTCCTCTTGTACGTTCACCCCTATTTGTAAGGCTTGATCTAATATTTGACTATATTCACTCGCTGTCGCACTTACTTGTAATGCTTGTAAACCTGTGAGGTCAACAGCAAAGGATTCTGGGTTAAATCCGGGATTCTCTCTTAATATTTTGTCGGTTTGTATGGCTAGTAGTAAATCTTTTTTGGTGATTTTGATGGCTTCAATCACTTTTTCTCTGTTGCTTAAATCAATGGCGTTACCTACTGATTTTAATTGATCTAGAGTGTCAATATTTTTAATTATTTGGTTATGTCTATCTACCTCTTCTAGTAATTTGCAAAGTAGCAGCATGGGGGAATGTGTACCGGAAAGCTGCATATATTTTTGCAGAGTTTCATAAATGGGAACTGCGGTACTGACTGACACCAGTAGGGCAAAGCCTCCTATAATATAGTCAAAAAAGCCTTTATATTCTTTGAAAATAAATAATATCGACATCCAAGCAGATATGGCAAACAGAATATATAATCCTTGTTTACCCTGCTGTTGTTTGATAAATACAAAACTTAACATCTTGATTGGGTCCTGCACAACAGAGAGTTTGGGAACTGTGTTGATATCTAATCCGGTTAAGTTATTTAACTCTGTACGGCTGATTTCTAGGTCTTGTAAATCAGTTTGCATAATAGTTACCCGGTAGTTGGTACTGGATTTGACTCAACCATTTTGACATAAATTTGACATGAATTTAACATAACTTAACATATGACTCTAATTTTCTATGGGGGTTGACATGATTTCTAGGGTGATGTTTCCTAGTTTACGGGTGTCTCCTGGTTGTAGTTGTTGAAGAGGTTTTTTCATGTTTTTTCGTTCTGCATATTCGGGGTGAAATTCCATGAGAATGTTTTCTCCTTGTTTGTAGAATTTCGCAGTGATGGGGGTGAAACCTTCCGAGGCGTTCAGGGGTATTTGTGCATCTACGGAACTACCTATAATAATCGGTTTTGCACCTAATAAGTAGGTCGTTTTTTCCGTGGGGGTCCAACGGACTAAAAGATAGGGTTCTTGACTCAGTTGTTTTTGTTCAACCCACGCAATCATTAAACCAATACAAAAACCCAGAATCACCGCACCTGATAACCGACCAGAAACATCTCCCAGGGCGATCGCAGTAATTAAAAAGGCTATGGCTCCCATGGCTCCCCCTAGACTACCACCTAATAAGGCGTTTTTTAGCTTCAGGTTAGGTACAAAAAAGTGGGTTCCTCCTCCTAATAACGTTCCGAGTATTACCCAAGCAATGATTCTGCTGACAGTTTGTAGTATGGTAATTTCTGGGAGGGAGAAAAATAAAAATTGACTCACCCCACCTGCTATCATACCCGCGCTGAGACTTCCTAGGGTGCTGATGGTTCCTTTTTTGGCTGTCAATAGGGGACGGTGCATATATTGGTTTTGTCCTATAATTAAAGATAGGCAAATACCCATGGCCAAAAATGCAGTCCAACCACCTATACGCAGCATGGAATATTCTAAGCTCAGGTAACCTGTGGGTGCAGATTCTACTAACTCTTTACCGATGATGGCTTCGGCTTCGCGAAAGGCTTGATCAATGTCCCCTGAGTCGGCGTAGAATACTAGGGAGCGATCGCCTGTGAGTTGGGCTAAATAGTGAATGTCAGCGTCACCAGTACCTACGGCAATCAGGTTAACGTTATTATTTCTCACATCTTGGGCGGTTTTTAGAGCTTCTTCTGCACTGTCCGGTAGTCCGTCGGTAAATAAGAGGATGTTCGGGGTAAGGTTGCTATATCTTAATTGGTCGTAGGCTTTTCTTATCCCATCAGCCATGTTAGTACTACCGTCAATGTTCCGCAGTTCCTGGATGGCTGTTTGTAGTTTATCCTTTTCTGTGGGGTTGGTGAGTCCAATGATGGGGGAAGCGTTACTATCAAATTTGACGATGGACAGGCGATCGTTTCCTCCCAGTTTGGTAGTATTTACCAGTTTTAACAGGGATTCCATGACGACATCTATTTTAGATTTCCCCCCGGTGACTATTCTATATTGTTTCCCATCTACGGTTTGAGTTTGTCCTGTGGGGGTAACATCCCCTGAGACTATTTCCCCCATGGAACCGCTGGTATCTATTAACAAAACTACTGCTGTTCCCGTTGCTGTGGGTGCGATTCTGGTTAGGGCTAAAAATGGTTCCCCTAGTATTATCGCTGCTATCAGGCAACCGACCGCGGCATATATGCCAAATAGTAGGGGTTTATTTCTTCTTAGGTTTCTCAATATATTTGGCATTTTATGCTTAACCTCACTAGTAACTTGTAGTCATGTCATCGTAAACTTTACGTGATATTTCAGGGAGAATTTTTTTATCTTTATAAAAGCTGGGATGATCTCCAAAAACTACCAATATATATTTAGCTTTACCATCTGGACTAACTATAATAGCTGCATCATTGCGGGTCTGAAAGTTCCACCCCATTTTAGAGAACAGTTGAGCATCTTCTGGTAAACCTTCACCAAAAAAACCTGCAATGTGATTAAATTCTATCTTTTCCCATTCTTCCTTTTTTAAGCTTCTTTCTAAGAGATTTTTCATGTCACGACTATATTTTTTATCAACTGATTCCCCTGTTTCTATTTGAAATAGTAGTCGCGCAACATTATAAGTCGTGGTGTAATTTCTTATAGGTAAAGGATCAGAATCTGGTTTGCGGATTTGTAAGTCTCTCCCCGCAGGTCCATTAACTTTACTATAAGGATATAACTTTTGACTAATATTTATGTTTTGGTAACCAGCTTCTTTAAAAAAGTGATTCATACTCAAACGTTTCTTATACCATTCTTGAAATTTCTCTGTAGTTAATTCATCTCCTGATTGAGTTATAGTAGTCTTATCTATGATTAGACTAGCTGATTCATTATCAGAGTCTTGAATCATCTTATTTAAAGCTTTTTGAATTTCCGGTTTTTCAAGTAACTTTGGTTTTGTACCATATAAATATACCATCCAAAACAATTTAGTTACACTAGCGGGAAATCTTGTTACTTCGTCTTGATATCCAGCATAAGTTTGACTATTTAAATCCACTAAGCTGATAGATAAATGCTCTGTTGAAGCACCTTTAGAAGTCACATAATTTACAATGTCATTAACTATGTTTTGTAATTTTTGATCGTGATTTCTAGGAAATTGTGTTAGGTCTTCTCGAGAGATTGATGTTAATCCAACTTCTGTATAATCAGTTTCTGGGATTATCCTCATGTTTGAGGAAATGTTGACTGTTGCACCTAGATTATTATTTGTTCTATTGGTTGTTACAAGGTTAGGAGTCGAAGAAGTGTACACTTGAGGATTAAACTGAGGAGTGTACACTTGAGGATTAGGCTGAGGAGTGTACACTTGAGGATTAGGCTGAGGAGTGTACACTTGAGGATTAGGGGCAGAATTAGTATTTTTAGCTTGATAACTTGGCTTACTAAGAATTTGCTTTATTAATAAGCTAAAAATGATTACTGTGGATATAGAAACCAGATAAAACAAGATCAATCTCTTAAAGTTAATAGAGAGTCTTTTTCTAACAATTCTCCGGCGAAGCTTGGTATTATTGCTCATTAATTAGCGTACCTTTTTGTAGTCATAGATTTTCCAGACACCGTTTTCTTGTGCAAAGACGTAAGTAAATGTACCTCTATAAGGACCTGAGTTTTTTTTATCAATACCTCGTCTCCCGTGGAGATATAAATCCTCAAAAATTCTCACTTTTATATATGGTCGTGTACCAGAGTTAGAAAATTCTTCAACATCTGTAATTTCAGATGTCGTATATGTATAGTAAGCATCGTTATTGCGTAACCAAGCAACTGAACCATCATCTTTTGTGGTGTTATAATAAAGATTCCCTGTTGCTAATTGGTCTACTAAGTCTAAATCGTAAGGTGGTCCAAAAATTTGCGGTTTAGCCTCATACCAACTTTGAACTATTTGTAATGCTTCATCTTCAGAAATATTATGTACTGGTTGACTTACCCTCCGGGGTGAAACCCTGGGGGGTTGGGGTCTTGGTTGTTGAGTCTGTACAGGGGTAGGTGTGGGAGTCGGGGGAGGATTGACAGGGGTAGGTGTGGGAGTCGGGGGAGGATTGACAGCAATAGGTTCCTCATTTACCGGTTGAGGAGTGGTTAAGGACATTGATAGGTTAAATGCTCTTATCCCCTGGGGTGCGGAAACTTCCAAAACATATTTTCCGCTGGTGGTTAATTCCCCACTGTCAATAATTTGATTATCTGGGGTATAAATCACAATACACACATCATCATTAGTGCTGTAGCTGAGTGTTTGACCCGATTCTGCACTAAATGTATAACCTACAGATTTAGTAGCAGTCACACGACCCGATTTAACTAATGATTGATCTAGGTTAATCTCTTCTACGTTTTGCTGGTCTAGATTGAGTGTGGGTTTCTCTGGACAACCAGCGGGTGAGTCCACAGGTGCGATCGCAGATCCAGAATTTAATATTGGTTGACTACAGCCGTAGGTGAGTAATAATGTTAAGCCCAAGGTAAGTTTATTCATGGTGTTGGATGAGTAAATAGTGATTGAAAGATGGTTTTGATAATTAGGGAGATGATTTACGGACAAATAACCAGCTGTTAGCCTCATCACTCCACATCAGAGAAATTCTGGTTTTCTTATCTTCCGCAACTCTACCATTATTCATTTCATACCATAGTTGAGCATCAACTACAGCGCGATCGCTATTTTGACTAATTAGCTCCACATTACCAATTCTGATTTCTGCTACACTATCCCACCACTCTTGATATTTAGAAAAATCTCCCGATATACCTTTAAACTGGGGAGATAACCTAGTCCATGTTTGATCATATTGACGGTTATTCAGTGCTGTATAGTGGTTTCTGACAAAATCATCAGCTGGTGGCCGTGATGGGGAACTAACCGACTGAGATACTAAAGCGGAGTTTGAAGGTACTGGGATGGGTATAGACTTACGTGTTTCAGTGGTTGGTGTATCGTTGACAGTAGTTTGGTCCGTGGTTGAACTACTAGCAGTGTCTACAGTTGTCGGTTCTGGTGTTTCAGCGCTGGGAGTATCGTTGACGGTAGTTTGGTCCGTGGTTGAACTACTAGCAGTGTCTACAGTTGTCGGTTCTGGTGTTTCAGCGCTGGGGGTATCGTTGACAGTGGTTTGGTTAGTGGTTGGGGAACTCCTAGCAGTTTTTACAGGTCTAGGTCTTCGTGTTTTAGTCCTCCTGGGAGTATTTTTGACGGTAGTTTGGTTAGTGGTTGGGGAAGTACTAGCAGTATTTACAGTTGTCGGTTCTGGTGTGGGAGTCTCTGGAATATCTTCCACAACAGGACTGGTTAAAGACATTCCTAAACCAAATGCTCTATCATTTTGGGGTGAGGAAACCTGAAGAATATATTTTCCCCTGGTCGGTAATTCCCCACTGGTAATGATTTGATTATCTGGGGTATAAACCACAATACAAATATCATCATTAGTATTGTAGGTGAATGTTTGACCTGGTTGTGCATCAAACCTATAACCCACAGCTTCCGTAGCAGTCACACGACCAGATTTAACTAACATCTGTTCATCTAGTACAACTTCGGTGATATTTTGTTGATTCAGGTTAACTTTAGATGTCTGTGAACAATCGGAGGGTGAGGTAACAGGTGCGATCGCCGAGCGAGAATTGAATAGGGGTTGACTACAGCCGTAACTCATTAATAATATCAGGCTTAAGGTGAGTTTATTCATGTCTCTAAAGCCTGCTCTTTTAAATACTTACCCCAAAAGTAAAATGGTACCACACCAGCCAAACCAATCCCCCCCAATGTCAGTATAAATATAGTTAGGCGCACTACCCCAGGGAGCGATCGCCCAAATACAGTAATTCTGTAATCTTTAGTATCAGACTCCGCTGGTTTTTCACTTCCGGGGACATTCACCACCACTTGGACTTGATGCTTTTTCCCCCGTTCTGCATTTGGTTGGGTGTAGGTAATTTCATATTCACCTAATAAAGCATTGAGAAATAGTTGTAAGTTTTCAGCGATACTTGTAGCGTTTCCCGAAAATTCCGCAACTCCCCCCGTTAAATCAGCAATTTCCTTTAACCGTTGTTGGTCTACAAACTCATCTTCTGGAACCTTACCCGCACCAGTCCCAATATCAGCACGGGTCGCAGCTCTACCCAGGTTATATTTTTTCCCCAACTCTGCGGGAGTCAAACCATAACCCAAAGTATGGACATTAATATGACTATAGCGGTTAAATAAACTCTTTAAACTCTCAAAGTCTCGTTTTTCATTCCCCTGGTTGTGAAACCCATCCGATAACAGAATAATTGATAATCTCGGTTGCGGTTGACTAGAATTTTCCGAAATCTCAAAACGCGGGTCTTTCTCATTTCCCAAAAACCTCACCGCTTCCTTAATCGGTTCATAAAGATTAGTAGCAGCGCAGGGTTTGACCGTTCCTAAATAGTCTAGATAGTTTTGTAGTTGAATATGACTTGCTGGGTAAAACCTATCCAAAGTCCTAGGATTCACCGGTAAATCTTGACACTTACTCCCACCCACCCCAAAGGGAACAATAGATATTTGTGTATTACCCCCCCGTTGACTAGAGCTATCCACGAACTGACTCACAGCACTAATTGCACCAGCAAACCTAGTTTTACCAGTACTGTCTAACCGGTTCATACTCCCACTGTAGTCTAACAGCACAACTACCCAAGCTGGAGGGGGTGAACTTTCTTCTGGACTCTTCCAGTCTCTGGGGAGAAATTTAAATTCTTTGTTGTCTACAACTAACTTAAAATTATTCTCCTGTAGACCTATAATTGGTCGCCTATTTTCTGCGTTAGTTACCTGAACGCGAACAGTAACCCGGTCATCGTTAACTTGAGGATTACCAACAATTTCCGCTTGATTTTGCTCTCCCCAACTGGGAGCAGCTAGGGAAGCTACCACCAACACCGACAAACTAAGCTTGTGGGTCAAGGAACCGATTATAGTAGACAAAACGATAAAATTTTTCTTCATGTTGGCCATCCATTTTGACTGTGTGAAAAGTCAAAACGTGATTATGCTTTAAGGGTATTTGCTTTGAGGAATTTAACCGGGAACCGTTAATTTCTATTTTTTTGTAATGCTCCCTCTGAGGAACTAAAACCACCTCACGCTGTTTTACTATTAAGTCTGCCACGTGTGGAGCTACTCCAGGCAGATAAATATGTGCTTTATCTACCCCAGAGCCAATGGTTACCTTACCATTGCTGGGTAGTTGAATTGATAAACCTTCTTCAATATCCTCAGCTTCACCGTCGCTGACAAATCTTAATAGAGATTTATCTATATATGCTGATGTTTTTTGCGAATTTTCTAATACTAGTTCACCATCCTCATCATGACTATACTCATCTTTTTTAAACCCCGTATACTCAAAACCTGTACCAGCCCTTAAAGCCGCCATATAGCTCGGAGAATTAGTAATACTAAAAACTGTCCCCAGCACTAACCCCAGAACCGCAAAACCCAAAGGGTCTTCAACACTTCTAAATTCCGCCGTTACCGTTCCCGAAGCAGCACGGATGACCTCAAAAAGCGCCGCCGCCAATAAACTGGCCGCCATCGCCCCAACACAGCTAGTATTTAAGCGTTTGCGGAACCGTTTCGGGTCCCCCGCTTCCATACTGTGCCAACGCCAGCTTAAACCCTCAGCAATACCCACCGCAGCACCAATTACCAACCATCCCAAAGTTCTCACAAAAGCACTGGGAACCCCCAGCACCGGTAAAAAGAGAACCTGGGAAATTACACCACCAATCAACCCGGCTAAACCACCCAAACCCAGAGCAATTAATAAAGGTCTTTTGACAATGCGAAAGTTGAGTTTATACCTGGTGGGGTTGCTGATAAATATTTCATTCATCACCATACCCGCAGCTAAAGATATAGCTACACAGGGAAATAACACGATTTCGGGAAACTGTCTTAATATCCCCAAGTCGGTGAGGAAAAATTGACCCAAATTCCAGCCAATTAAAGCTGATGTGAGTCCAGCCAAAATGTACAGGTAGATTCTCACTTTATCTTACACTCCCATAGGGGTAAATTTTTATGTGTACGGACACTTTCTGAATAAGTACTAAACACAGGGAACAGGGAACAGGGAACAGGGAACACAGGGAACACCAAAATCAAGTTACCTCCCCTTACAAGGACAAGACAAGGTGGACAAGGTGGACAAGAGGGGACTGGATTTTATTGTTTTTTGTGTGTTACCCAATCCTTCCGTGTGTTCCGTGTGTTCCGTGTGTTCCGTGTGTTCCCTGATATAAAAATTACCTGTTGAACACTTTCCAAACATCCTCTCAAAAGATTCGCTTAATTGAGTTGTTTAATACTTTCCGAACATCCTCTAAGTTATAATTAAAAAACATCCTGTGTTCTCGTCTTAACCAACCAAGTGTAATAAATGCTAATAATACCAAAACAGGTAATAAAATTTCATTCTTGCTCTTAAACTTTACTAATCTTATAATTGTCTCTACTGGGCTAATTTTTCTTTTAAAAGTCAAACCTAAAATAGTGGGTGAATATGATTCATTACTACGGTTAGGACAAGCCCCTAAAAATACCTTTTTAGAAACTATAGCATCACTTACCTGATAGAAGTAGGCAGATAAATCATATTCTTGTAGTAACTCGAATAATTGCGCCAAAGGCTTGTAGTAAGATAACTTGTAGGAATCATAAATAACAAATTCCCGACACATAATTAACTCTTGCCAAATCTTTTGAGGGAAATTCAAATTATCAAATTGTTTGGCATCAGTATCTGATTGTTGATGAATTAATTCCAAATCATAGCGCACATCATTAATGAAACGATGACGAAAAACAGCCCAAGCACCACCTTTAAGCAGTAACCAATTTATAGACTCCGGGGAAATGTGCTTTTGGAGTAACTTAGGTAAAAGTAATTTAATTCCCTTGGCTAGTTGCTCTTGGGGAAAATAATCACCGATCGCACCTTGAAACTGTAAAGAAGTATTGTGATATTCACTGGGTTGTTTACCAGGCTGAATATTTAACCATTTGAGAAACTCTGGTAAAGTCTCAGGGATGACCATGGCGCGCAGGGTGATGAGTCGCACCGAGGAAGAGCTATGGATTTTTTCACTCATGGCGGTGGTTGCACCCTCGGCATCAAATAAGCTGTACCATTCTTCTGTATTCAGTTGTTGATTTTCTAAGGTGTCAATAATTGTCTCTACAGCTGGGGGTTCAACTTGTGATATATTGATTAAGCTTTGAATGGCGGCTTTAATGGCTTTTTTAGTCGATGCTGTTTCAATAATCTGTCTTGCCAAAATCTCACAGGCTTCTAGGGAAGCGGGTTGGATGATCTGAAAACTGTGGGGTTTTACCAGTGCTTCTACATTAAACGCCCAGGAAATGGGCTGAGTTTGATCCAGATTATGTTTCCCAATGGCTAGGGTATTAACATTTGTTAAGTTATACTGCTGTGGGTGCAATAATGTGGGCTTTGTAGTTACTAGTTCTAGATCATTGGGTGTGGGGTCATAGTCAGATGAACCAGCCAAAGCTGGGTCAAAATAGGCATATTCTCCTACATATTTACTATCAAAGGGGTTAAATGTGGGTTTACCCTGACTTTCCCACCAAGCTATGAGACAGCCCAGGTTACTGGCTCCGGGGGTGAAAAAATAACGATAGAAAGAGAACTTGTAGCCGCCTTCATCCCTTGCTTGTGTGACCACAGCCATCACAGACCAAGTCTCTTCCCCAGTCCCCACCACTCGGCCAATAATGGCGGGTTGCTCGTCGGAAGCTCCTCCTATGGTCGCAAATTCTTGGTTAGCAATGGAACGCTCTACAACCGGGGGAATGGGGTCTAGGGTGGCGTTGATATATTTACCGGTAAATCCTAGAGATACCCAACCACCGTTAGGGTTTTTTTCTAGCTCAATACCTTTGCTAAATTCATATACTGGAATCATGGTTACTATGTATAGTCATCCTATTTGAGTTGAGAAATTGTCAGTGAGGAAAGGGAACAGGGAACGGGGAACAGAAATTGTTCAGAAATCAAATATGAGTTTTATATTTGTATTCACACCACCGGTCAAGTAAATAAAGTACACACATTAAGATTATAAATCTTGTGGGGTGAGCATATTGCCCGCCCTTTTCTAAATTGCTTTTCGAGTCACTCCAGATCCCCAGAATTTCTTAAAGAAGTCCAGGATCTAAATTGGTTAGGCGACTGTGTTAACTTGACTGGGTGCTATGTTATGTAGATCTTGGTACATTGCTCCAAGAAGCAAATCGCTCTGGGTTGAAAAATTCCCTTTGATGCTACACCACCGAACCGGGGGTTAGAAACCCCCGTCTCAAAGCTAAAGTCAGATAAATCTGACTAGAAAATCATCTATTTGATTATCTGGAGCTAGAAGTCGAGGAGCTGGGTGACTGTGGGACGGGTGCAAGATCCCCCACTTCTCACATCATTAGAGGTAATCTAGGATAATTTCGCTAGAAGTCGGGGAGCTGTGGGGCGATAGCGAAGCGCTGCTGCAAGCAGATCGCCACCGAACCGGGGGTTAGAAACCCCCGTCTCAAAGCTAAAGTCAGATAAATCTGACTAGAAAATCATCTTACGCAAAACATCAAGCATTCCTCGGCTTTTGAGTTCTTTGGTAAGGCTATCTATAATAATTTTCTGGACATCACTAGGGCTAGTATTAGCTAGGTATTCCCATTGTTTAGGTTGGGTGGTTTGAATAAAGTTGATGATTTGGGTGGGAAAAAAGGCGGTTTCTCGGTCGTAGTCTTTCGGGTTCCCCTGGTGGTATCCACTGATGTCTAGGAGTTCTCTTTCTATGATTTGTTCAAAGTCTTTTTCTTTGTACATTACTTTTGTTGTTCTAAGAGGATGTTTTAAAAGTCTCTCATGATGTATCAAATATTTTCATATCCCCCTAAATCACCCTTTTGTTAAAAATTTAGCCCCCCTTTTTAAGGGGGGTTGGGGGGATCAATCAGTGTCATTGATGACAATAAAAAACTTTTGAAACAACCTCTAACCAGTTAGTTAAATCTGCTAGAGATTGGAGGTCAAAAATTACATCTGCTAGGTTTTCTAATTGTGCTGAAGATAAGCTATTAATTTGGCTTTCCAATGTGGGAGTAATATTGTTAAATCGCCGTTTTACTTGTCTTCTAATAATTTTTTGTTCTCCTTGTTTAATTCCCTTCTCAATTCCCTTTTCCATCCAACTGGTAACAATTTACATAATTTGTTCCTCTTCAACTAAGTTGGCTTGTTTTAACTCGGTGTTTAATTCTTCTTCTTCCGCTGTGTTTAACCTGAAAGGATGTTTAGTAAGTGATGATTAGTGTACCAAATATTCTTTTACCCCTCCCCCTTCCTTACAAAGGTAGGTTTTTAATATAATCTGTGAACGCAAGACCACCGAAGACAAGGAAGGAA
>NZ_JAQMUH010000167.1:0-3807 GCF_028331025.1 Anabaenopsis arnoldii
CCCCATTCCCCATTCCCCATTCCCCATTCCCTGTTCCCTGTTCCCTGTTCCCTGTTCCCTGTTCCCTGTTCCCTCAGATAAAAATTACCTGTTGAAAACTTATAAAACAACCTCTAAAAACGTACACTCACAGTCGCAGCAAAGTTAATTCCGGGTCGGGTATATAAATCTAGTAGACGGTCATTGCTATTTACACCCCGCACATCAGACCATTCTATATATCTTTGGTTCAATAAGTTGAAAATTCCCAGATTGAGAATGGTATTAGGGTTGAACTGGTAGAAACCGCGCACATCCACAGTAGTGTAACCTTCGGGTTTAAAAAAGTCTTCATTACTTACCCTATCTTGAGCCGCGACTAAGGTGGTAGTTAGTTCTGCGCCCCAAATCTCTTCGGGTGAACGATAACGCAATCCTATAATCCCCTTCAATGGATCTATGGAATCTAGGGGTTGGTCTGTTTCTAAGTTATCCCCCACAGCATAAGCTAAGGTTCCGAACACACTTAAACCACCCGGAGACCTTGTAAAGCGATATTCTCCCCTAGCTTCTAAACCGGAAATTTTCGCCCCTTTAATATTTTGGGATTGGAATTGACGCACAGGTCTACCACTAATCACAAGAGGATCACTAAGTTCGACATTAGCATCAATAAAGTTATTGTAGTGATTATAGAAACCAGTCAGACCAAAGCTACTTTGAGGATAATTAGCCCTAATACCGAGTTCATAACTATCAACTGTTTCCGGTTTTAAATCAGCATTTGGTAAAATAGTATAACCAAAAGCAAAGTTAGTAAAGGCAATGTTTGCATTATCGTAAGGTGGACTTCTAAAACCACGGGCATATTGCCCATATAATGATATTTCTGGGGTGATTTTGGCAATTAGACCTAATTTTGGTGAGATTGCGGAAGCTGAAAAGCCCTTGACTTCGTAATTTTGCGTATTAATATTACTAAAAGCAACATCCTCAGTCTGAGGCCTGAGTTGATAATAGTCGTAACGCACCCCTGGAATTAAGGTGATCCGACCATCAGCAAATTCGATTTCATTTTGAAGGTAAATCCCACCTCTCAAGGTGTCAGTATCAGGAAAAGTCTTGTTAGGGAAAAGTTCGCTGCTAACAGTTTTCGTACTCGTTCCCAGTGTTTCATTAAATAATGTTGAATCTCTAGGGCGACTAGTGGAAGTGTTGAACAAATCAAAACCGTAAACTAGGCGATGACTAACATCCCCTGTCAAAAATTTGCTGGTAAATTGAACATCACCACCAATTATATCTTGGTTAAAACCAGTTTCTAAGATGCGGCGCAAATTCTGATTAGCACTGTTAACAGTACGGGTTTCTACATCTTCTGTGGTTTCAGCAGTTTGGTAATACATCTGCGATCGCACTGACTGCAAAAATGAGCCTAAGTCAGGATTAGTATACTCATGACTTAAACTGATGCGTCCCCGACTGGTGAAATCCTCAGCTACTTGACTGACAGTGGTAGTACGAGTAAAACTGCTAAATCCTTCAGCAGTCTTGACTTGGGTATTCAGCCTACTTTCAAACCATTCTCCTGTCAACCGGAAAATATTATGATCGTTAGCTTGTAGAACTACCTTACTGAACAGGTTCTGACTATCAACATTTTGAGGATTGGGAGCTAATCCGTCGTAGTTTTGAGTTTCGTTACCATCCCTACGGGTATATTGCAATAAACCTGATAGGTTTTCCTCTTTACCTGCTAAGGTCACCGAGGGCGCAAAACTAGAGTCGGTGCTGTCATAACTGGTTTTACCACCCACATAAAGTGGACGACCAAAAACACTCAGATAATCTTCTGGGTCTTTCGTAATGAAAGAGACTACACCCCCTAAAGCATCACTACCATATAGGGTAGAAGCAGGACCGCGAATAATTTCCACCCTTTGAATTGAGTCAAAATCGACTAAATCACGGCCGGTATTAGCATAAATATCGGGGACTCTCACCCCATCAACCTGAATTAAAACTCGGTTCCCCTCAATTCCCCGAATATTAATACTGGAATTACCACTCCCCGCAGGACCAGTACGCACGGGGCGATTACGTACAGATATTCCCGGCTCGTAGCGGACTAAATCTTTGATATCCTCGATAAAATCCCTCTGGATTTTTTGCTCATCAATGATGCTAATTGTTCCCGGTGAATCTACAACTGCTCTGGGTGTGCGGGTTCCGGTGACGGTAATTTCTATCTCGGAATCACCGCTTTGAGTTTCCTCAACGCAATCTTTAAATTCTGGGTCTTTGGGATCAAAATCAGGGGGACAGGTTTCTTCTTCCTCTGGTTGAGCATCGGAGGGAGTTAAAATAGGTTCTTGAGTCAGTAAATAAGTTTTTGTTTCACCAGAAATGCTAGTATTACCAGATTCTGCTAATACTGTGGGCATGACAAACAGATTCAGCATAATTATGCTGAACAGCAAGGGATGTTGTTTCACTCTTATGACACCTCTGACAACTTGAAAGTTTTAATTACACATTGCGGCGATACAGGAGATAGATAAATAAGGGAGAACCCAGTAAAGCTGTGACTGCTCCCACGGGAATTTCTACAGCACCCAACCGAGACAGTAAGTCTGCAAAGCTGAGAACTAAAGCCCCACCTATTGCGCTTAGTGGTAAAACAGCACGGTAATCTGTACCTACGATCAGGCGGATTCCGTGGGGAACAATTAAACCCACGAAACCAATTAAACCCCCTATACTTACCGCTCCCGCTGCTAACAGTGTGGCGGTAGCACCAATTAAAATCCGCGATCGCCATACAGAAACACCTAGTCCTGTGGCTAACTCGTCACCCAGGTTCAACAAGTTAACCGCACGCGCTAGTAAGCATCCCCCTAAGAGGGCGACACTAATATAGGACCCGGAAATAGTTACCTCACTCCAACCGCGCCCATTCAAACTACCAATTAACCAATTTAAGGCCGCTTGTATTTGACCATCTTCGGCTATGAGTAACAACACAGACTGAATTGCACCAAACAAGGAACTGACAGCAACTCCCCCTAAAATCAATCTTTCTACGGAAATTCCATCACGACGGTAAGCTAGGAAATAAACAAGAATAGTTGTTAATAAGCCCCCCATCCAAGCCCCTAAAGGTATCCAGGTCTGCAATACACCTAAACTGAGCATAGCTACCGCCGCTAAACCAGCACCCGCAGAAATTCCCAGTAAGAACGGACTCGCCAGCCCGTTTTTCAGCATTCCCTGCAGTAATGACCCGGACATTCCCAGAGCGGCACCCACCAGCAGGGCGGCTAGGGTGCGCGGTAGGCGCAGATCCCAGAGAATTGTTTGATAGAGTTCATCACCCCGGCGTATTAATGCTAGCCACAGTTGATTGGGGGTCATGGCTACTGCGCCCAATGACAGGGAAATTCCGGTGACTAGCACCAGTCCTACTAGTAGCAATACAGTTACTACTAATAGGCGATCGACCCTCCCTAATTCCCCTGTGACATTTTGGTGCGATCGCCTTGGCAACCACAACTTGAATATTCCCATATTAATGAATATATTTTGCAATAGCTCCCTAAACATATTCCATCATTAATACAAACTGTTGTCAATAACTTTAGAGGGAATATGAAGATTTGCACATATTTAGGAGGATGTTGGTCAAGTGATGATTAGTGTATCGAATATTATTTGACCCCTCCCTCTCCTTACAAGGGTAGGTTTTTAATATGATCTGTGAAGGCAAGACCACCGAAGACAAGGAAGGAAAGTGGACAAGGAAGATTTTATCCGGACAATGGTCTTTTA
>NZ_JAQMUH010000168.1:0-4496 GCF_028331025.1 Anabaenopsis arnoldii
GCTACCTGGGCTGATGTCATCAACCGCGCTAACCTGGGTATGGAAGTAATGCACGAGCGTAACGCTCACAACTTCCCCTTAGACTTGGCTGCTGGTGAAGTTGCTCCTGTTGCTTTGACTGCTCCTGCAATCAACGGCTAAGAGATTCAGGTTAAGAAACTTAAATAATACTGTCTCTGCTTGATCAAAGCGCCCTTCCTACCGGATGGGCGCTTTTGGTTTTGGTAATGTAACTGTTTACCAAGAGAGTAAGCAAAACCGCGACTAAAGTGAGTTTCAGCTAAAGCGCGATTAGACCGACCTTGACTGTTTAGTCAATCTCGGTAATACTATTTAGGTAATCTTGTCATCTATCTTTAGATAGATTTTTGAGAATATAAAAATTTTAGAGTAGTATTGACCCCTCACCTTACAAAGGGTTGGGGTATATGGCTTACAGCAGCGCTTCGCCTAAATCCTGTTGTAATGCACCAGTCAACTATTACGGAAGTTCAATCAAAATAGCTGAAATAGTGATTCTCATGTATTGACATCCTCAATCTAGCGAGTGCCGATTAACCTCGGTCGCTTGCTGGGTAAAGGTTTCAGGAGTTTTGTTAGTATGCTAAAGTCCATTTCAGCCGTTAAGTTTATTGAACCTGGCTAACGCCACGCTATCGCTATCGGAAAGTGCCTCTAGACTTCTTACTGGGACTGTGTTTAAAATGGAGGGGACCGCTTCCCTCACCGGAAGTGGAATTAATGGAAGCAAACTGCCTCTTTTCATACCACTGAGAAGTGGCAGAAGACCGCTTCCCTCACCGGAAGTGGAATTAATGGAAACTATCTGCCGCTACCTCTCTCGCTCATGGCGTAGTTCGACCGCTTCCCTCACCGGAAGTGGAATTAATGGAAACAGTTTTTTCCTTGAAATCTAATTGTTTATGTATACATAGACCGCTTCCCTCACCGGAAGTGGAATTAATGGAAACAGCTGTTACACCCATGACGGCGTTAAATAAATAATTGCTACCGTCATCACACCCAAAATCAAAGCAATGGGGTTGATATTCGCTAAGAGATCAGGTAGGTTTTTGACTATTCCTAAAACTCCACCTTTAGGAGTTGGCTGTCCCAGGAAAGGTGCTGTTTGCAAAATAATTAAAATCACCCCAATTCCTGACATAAAGCCAGAAATTACACTGTAGGGCATGAGGGTGATATATCTCCCTAACTTGAAAACACCAAAGATGATTTGAAATAACCCTGCTAACATGACTACGGTAAAAGCCATAGCCAAACCGTTTTCTGGGTCTTTTGCTGTGAAAGAACTGATAATACCGGTAATAACTACAGTCATTTTTGGGCAAAAGTTACAACTTTTTCTGTATTTCTGGGTATTTTAAAACTTGTTTAGCCTTCTCGTCTCATTGTCAAGACTGATGATACTAAGTACGTGAGCAAAATTAATTTAACATTTTTGGAATAAACAAGAATCTCTATAGTTCTTAAACGTTTTGAGTAACGTCCATCAAAAAACCGGGGTCATGCCCCGGCCTTTTAGGTCTGCGTCGTTTCATTTCGACTCAACAGCCGTCTGGTCCACAGAAATGTCTTCCGTACAGTACCTCTGCTTCACAGATATAGATCATGCCCGCATAATCGGTAAAAAATGTAATTGCGACCTTATCTGCGATATTCTCCGCCATCTCCCGTGTTTCGGTGAGTACCTCGAACTTCACATTAGAATCAGTGTCAGCAGTGTTGGGTTTACCTGTAGAGCGGACGTTGCGACTACCTTTACCACCAGTATCCACCACTGTATAACCAGTCGCTCCGCATTCTTCAATGATCTTGGCGACCTTTTTCATCAGAACCTTTTCCGTGACGATGACGAGCTTGTTGGCACGCTTGGACATATTGCTTACCTCCTTACTTACGTAAATTGATATTATATACTGAGTTGCTTAGTCTGCCGGGTCAAGGGAGCGCCAACAGACAAAGACCCTTCTGGGATTAGCCACCTATTGCTTGGGCAAGACCGATAAAGAAAGGGATACAAAAGCCGATCGCAATTGGCGTACCGACTGCTGTGGACGCGCCTATATAAGCTGATGGATTAGCGGAAGGAATACCGGCTCGCAATGTAGGAGGACCTGAGATGTCTGAACTAGAGGCAGCGATAATAGCCAGGACGACGACACCGCCCATGCTAAATCCTGTTGCGTAGTGGGCAATCATACCTAAACCGAAGGCGATTAAACCATGTATAAATGGTGCAATCGCACTATACACAACGTACCATTGAGCTACCTTACGCAGTTCGCCAACCCTTGACCAAGCCTCCATACCCATTACCAGCATCAAGATGGAGAGCAAGCCACGAAAAGCAGGATCATAGAAGCTTTTATAGACGCTTTCTGGTCTGGCGAACAGGCCAAGAGCGAGACCTAACAACATTGCTGATAAGGCAGGACCCCGGAGGCTTTCCTCGATGATTGGCCATATTTTGACTTTATTATCACCGGGATTTTTCTGTTGGCTGAGATACTCTTGCCGAGTGCTGGGATAATCACCAGCCGCAACGGGCTGTTTGCTGAAAGACTCCTGCATGGCAGAGTCGGATGCTTCTTTACGCTTCTTCTTGTTGATGTAAATATTGGCTATCACAATCGCAGTTACTAGCGCCGGGATGTCCATGAAGGGATAGAGTGCGCCAGCCCATGCTTCAAATGGGATTTTTTGTTCTTCCAGTAGTGTCAGGGCAGCAGCCATAGTAGAGCCACTCACCGCACCAAACAACCCACCAGTAGCGATCGCATCTACTGTTTTGACCTTAGGCAGCTTGGCCAATGTAAAGCGGGCGATGAATACAATCACAATCCCTGTGATTACAGAAAACAATGCCGGTAACAATACTTCCGTCAGATTGGAGTTGCGGATCGCAATTCCACCAGTCAGACCGATTTTGGTCAGCAGCATGAAGACGATGATCGAACAAACCGCGTCTGGAATTACCAATTCGCTACCAAGGGCGGCAATGATCATCCCACCAATCAAAAAGGCGAGTGTTGGGGACTGCAACTGCTTAATAAAGTCAGTGAAAAATAAGGACAAAAAATCCATGAATACCTCCTTGTAACTCCTCTAACGAGGAGCATTTTTGTGGATGAACTAAATGAACTTTAAAGAGTTACGTAAGGTAGGAGTGAGGCACTTCACCCATTAAATCTAAGCACAATACCTGTCTTCATCTGTCAATAAATTTACTTGGCCAACAATAATGCAACCATGTTAATTTGGCATTAATAATCTTGGGTACCAATTCAAAATTTAGATACCCAGCTTATTTGTATGCGAAAATATTTGGTATTGGCTTTTTGCTGATACAAGCCGAAAACTTGGAGCTGTTAAAATTACAAATAAATCTCATTGATTAACAGCTTTTGCAGATTTATGTTGGTCAGATGAATATATTAATCTTGAGCTAAAGATTGGCTCTTAGCATTTTAGTGTGATTAAAACATTTTTCTCAAAATACATTTGTCAATGCTCCTCAAGCAGTGCTTAACTGTTTTCTAAGTACAAAAAACAGCAATTATAAAATATATTGCTGATTTGTGATTATGTTGGATAATTTACATTAATTGTGAATTAAGGTTCTAGTTCAGGATAAATCCTAGTTACCTTGAAACACAATCATACAGAACTATCTACCCAGTTTTATTTTTGCAGTTGCAACTGGGGAGCAACTGTTTGATTACAAATAGCATACCGCCTTTAGATGGAAAAAATTAATCCAAAGACAGGAATTATTAAAAAAATATTATATAGCTCATATAAGCAAAACCTTATATCTATCCCGAAAATTGGCTGTATTAGTCAATTTATAATTTCTTTCTATGAAAACCATTATTTATCTATGAGGTATTGACAGTCTTAGTGCTAAACCCAGGGAGATTCTACATTCACAATCAAAACTTGCTCACCCTGAGTTGCGCCAAGGAGAGTAGAGGCTTAAACTCCTGTAGCATTAATTCAGGAAGACCGCTTCCCTCACCGGAAGTGGAATTAATGGAAACGGTCTAATCTAGACTCTTCCATTGTTATAAATATAAGACCGCTTCCCTCACCGGAAGTGGAATTAATGGAAACGAGTAAAAGTCATTACAGGCGGTTTCTATATATGGCTACCACCCACTCGCTAGAGAATATCGTCAAACCCCGCCACTGTTTTACTGACTCTATGCTATTGGCAAGTTTCTACTTGTCCCTATTTGGCGAGATTCAAAAAAGTTTGTCAATATACCTATCTAGGTCATTACGCTTAATGCGCCAGGCTCTACCTATTAACTTGGCTTTTAATTCCCCACCAAGCGATCGCCTCTTTGAGAAACTCCTCCAGAATTGAGCTAATGATAAGTAAAACTTACATCAAGCATAATTTTTATTAAAAAAATACCCCTTGCCAAACATTTGTAAACAATTGTAAAGTAGTGTCATAGACAGAAAACAAA
>NZ_JAQMUH010000169.1:0-9723 GCF_028331025.1 Anabaenopsis arnoldii
ACTCACTGCTTGGGCTGTGTAAACTAATAAATGTCTACCTTTTTCTTTGTGTTTATA
The DNA here is from genome assembly GCF_028331025.1 of Anabaenopsis arnoldii. NCBI lineage: Bacteria > Bacillati > Cyanobacteriota > Cyanophyceae > Nostocales > Nodulariaceae > Anabaenopsis > Anabaenopsis arnoldii. Next base: position 58 of record NZ_JAQMUH010000169.1, read on the forward strand.
TTTGGGTAGTTTCGGTCTACCTAAAAACTTAGATTTATCTTCTGCATAAGCTTTAATTGCTGCAAAAAAAGAATACCAGTTGCGCTGTAGCCCTAATAATACTTGTTGGGCAACTTTGGCTGGTAAGGTTTGGTATGGTTCTGTTGATTTTAATTGTTTTGCTAAATAATTGTAATCGAGGTATTTTTGAGCAAAGATAAAACTTTGGCGAATGTGAAAGTTAGCATAATTGTAGAGGTTTTTGGCAGCAAAACATAATTGATCAATCTCCTGATAATGGGGATGATTTCTTTGAATGATATGCCGCTCCACAACTTGCATATATGATACACATGCAAAACATCATATATAATAACATTATTTTGTAGTTGTGTCAATCAATTGTTAATATCTGAATATATATGACTATATTTTTGTTATTCAAACCCAATACTGTTGTTGCAGCCATCCCCACTCCTTTAGGTAGCAAAAATCAATGAGTGCAGTAGCGTCAAGAATGGTACCCTTAAGCGATCGCATAAACCTGATTCTCTTGACGACGCACCCGTAGTTTTTCCACAGTTAAATTGAGCAGTTCTGCTGCTTTGATTTCCGAAATTTTGCCCATTTTCAAACATTGCCAAATTAGACATTCATAACGTTCATTTTCTGGGTATTCTTCTATTCCAATGGCTGGTGGTAATTCCATTGAGTTTTGCAAAGATTCACCATGATGTTTCTTTTGATAAATTGCACAAATTTTAGCTTTTTCTTTAGCAAATTCAATGATTCCCATCGCTGCTAAACGATTCAAAATAACTAAATAACTTACCCGAAAATGCCGTTTGAGTTTGACAACATCTTGGGTGAGCGCGTACATCCGCTCAAATTCAGCTTGAGGTACAAGTAAGTGACTGGCAAAATAATCAGCTACCTTTTCCCGTGCCTTTTCTTCTGTTTTGCTTCCTGACTCAACTAAGGTATCTTGGTATTCTACGCGGTGAAATATGAGGTGTCCAATTTCATGAGCAAGGGTAAACAATTGACGTTCAATAGTGATGTTGTGGGTGTTGACTAAGACAAATGCGCCTTCAATATCACTGCAAGCACTCACACCAAAGAAACCTTTGATGGGAATGGGTTGACGTACAACTTTTAAACCGATTTCTTCTACAGATTGAAATAAGTTGGCAATGGGGGCTTCACCCAAGCCGAGACGATGACGAAATAAAGCAGCTATTCCCTGAATGCGCTTTTCGTTCCCTTCTACTTGGTGACAAGGTGTACTTTCTGGGGTGTAAGTAGGTAAGCCAACGGCTTGTTCTAGGGCGTGATAAGTTTGCAGGATTCGTAACACCTGGGCTGCAAACTGGGGGGTTTTGTCAAAAGAGCCATGGGCGCGGAACCGGAAGTTAAGCAGTCCTTCACTGGGAGGACGTAGCAGATCATCAAGTGTTACACCCAAAACACGGGCCAGGGCTGAGAGGATTTTGCTGTCTGGTAAGGTTTTGGCGTTTTCGTAGTTGTTGATGCTCTGACGAGTTACAGAGGCTTGTTCTGCAAGTTGCTCTTGAGACAAGCCCACACTTTTGCGGTAGCGGAGGATGTTAGCAGCAATGATTTCTTTCATGGCTGGTTTTTAACAGCGTTTTCTGTTAGGCTCAGGGAATATGTCAAAACTATTAAGTGTACTTTCTCTAATTATAATGGAAAAATGTAAAAGCGATTTTACATGGATTTGAAGTACATCATTATTAATAATGACAACAGATACCATACTTACCCGTAATCTGTTGTCAAAAATCCCTTACCATCCTCATAGATCAACTGGTGGTTGAATCTTGGGAAGCACCGCAATGATGACAATGTGGTAAATACTTATAGGTTAAATTGTGGCAATTGGGACATTCAACATATTGATAATAACCACAATGGGGACAGTAGGCATCATGATTGCGGATTTTTTTCGCACAGTTAATACAGCGTGATTCCTGGACTCTCCTAACTGCTTGGGCTTTGGTATTCAAAATAACTCTTTGAAAAACCTGGATAATGCCAAAACCTACTACGGGAATTAACAATATGTAAACATAACTAATCAGGAACAGCAACCCGCCGAGTATTCTGCTGACGATATTAAATATAAATTGAAATAATACCCCAACTTGCAGAAATTCAAAGACTTTCAGAATTAAGGGTATAAAGAATATTACCAGCAAATGCCAACTAATTAAAGATATTAACCCATATTCTCGGCGTTCAGAAAATTTATGAACTGAAAAAGCGATTAAAATTAGCGGTACCAAAAACAAAGACTGCAAAATCAGTTGAATACTGGGATACCAAAATAAAGCCCGCTGATAATTTACTTCTACCGGTTTAAAATTATTATCCTGCTTGAGAAACTCTATAAAATTAGCGCTTTCTGGTTTAGTAAGGATTTGAGTTTTTAATTGAGTAATTTCAGCTTTTAGTGTAGAAATTTGCCGGTTATTTGCATCTAAATTTTGTTTAGCTTTGGCTGCATCTACTAAGTTAATTGACTGGTCCCTGGGTAATTCAGCAATTTTTTCTAAAAGTGTGGTGGGGTATTCAGCCCGAATCTGGCTATTAGTTTCTGTTAATTGATTTACCTTTGCTTGTTGCTGCTCAATACTTTTAAGAGTTTTCTGGTTTTGAGGATTGTTAATTTTGTCTTGATATCTGCTATATTCTAAACAAGTTGGAGACACTTTACCTAAATGTCTCTGTTCTACTTCTTGGTAAATTTGCTCTTGGCTGGGTTGATCAGGGCTTTGGGATAATGAACTGTTGATAATGTTAAAGTCTTTATCTACATTGTCTTGGTTTCTGTAGTCTTGCCATGGTGAATAACAGGGATAAGCCTGGTATGGGCTGATATACCATGTACTAATATCACTCAATCCTGTAAAGACATTGATTAATATGAAAATGTCAATCACTATAATCACTACTAAACTGACTGTATTTAGTGGTTGATTGTTGATTTTTCTAGACTTACTCCAAAACCGGCGAATTTTATTGAGCATAATGTTGTTCAATATAGTAGGTGATAGTAGGTGATTTTTAATGTCAACTATCAAATCAGTACCATATATCTGATCTTATGGTAATTTATGTTACATAATTTAACCTTCTGTACTGCCAAGATAGGATAAATGAATAGGCTTATGCAAATATGGCTGATTAATTTTTAGACTCTATTAAGACCCTATTATATGGTAATTTGATTTCTGGGGTGATTTAGCTTATTTACATTTGGGTGCGGTTATGAGGAAATTAATCAGACGTATTTTGATGTTGACTAGAGATGAAAATTTCATGCACGTCATTGAAATTGTGGAGGTGATAGTATCTAAAATTCTATCTATCTTGATGGTATTAGTGATTTTGGTGGCCATCCTAGATTTAGGATTTTTTATAATTAAGGAAGTATTAACTACCCCCTATGGCTATATTAATACGAAATTATTTCACGTCTTTGGGCTATTTTTAAATATATTAATTGCTTTAGAAATATTAGAAAATATTACAGCTTATCTGAGGAGACACGTTTTTCAAGTAGAGTTAGTTATTGTCACCTCCCTAATTGCTGTATCTAGAAAAATTATTATTTTAGATTTAGAGAAGGTGCGGGGGGTTGACATCATTGGTTTAGGTTTAGCTATTCTGGCCTTATCTATGAGCTATCTAATTATTCGTTTTAGTAATTCTCGCGGAAATTAAGAGCCATGAAACATCTGGCGGATGTGGGGTTATAGAGCAACTGGGGTATTTTATAATACTAAAGTATTTATGTGATTAAAATATTAAATAAATATTAAATAAATATTAAATAATTGTATATTGGTCAAAAAGTATGCTTAGTTTTTCTGCCCTTCCTGTACTACCAGCAGTTTTAGCCCTGAATGAGAATATATACTTATTGGTGATCAGGCCGGGAGATGACAAATTCTACATACTTCTTAATAAATTAACAGAGTAACCGCAAAACGTTCTAATCTAAAGCTAACTGGGTTAATTTACTGGCAGTTTTGCAGGCGGTACTCCTAATGCATAATCACACCTATGTGTCAAGCCTCAAAACAACCCAGACTTAACACATAAATAATTATCATGGGAGTTTTACAAATTCGATGAGTGTTAAGGCAAGTGGTGGAAGCTCAGTTGCGCGTCCGCAACTGTATCAAACCCTGACTGTATCAACAATTTCCCAAGCGGAACAACAAGACCGCTTTTTGGGTAGAGGTGAACTAAGCGAACTGGCTAGCTATTTTGCCTCTGGTGCGAAACGTTTAGCAATTGCGCAAACCCTGACAGAAAACTCTGAGATTATCGTATCTCGTGCGGCTAACCGGATTTTTGTGGGTGGTTCACCCATGGCGTTCTTAGAAAAGCCCAAAGAACCAGAGCTAGCAATGGCTACTGCAGGGACTAGCGCTGAGGGAAGTGTCGCCGAAGGAATGAAACTAGGGACTGTCACCTACGTTGAAACTCGTGGCGGGTTCCTAGAAAATCTCCGTTCTATCTTTAACTCTTCTGCAGGCGGTCCCACACCTCCGGGTTTTAGACCCATCAACGTCGCTCGTTATGGTCCGAGCAACATGGCCAAGAGCTTGCGGGATTTGTCCTGGTTCTTGCGCTATGCTACCTATGCGATTGTGGCTGGTGACCCGAATATCATCGTGGTGAATACACGGGGTTTGCGGGAAATCATCGAAAATGCTTGCTCTACAGAAGCTACCATTGTGGCTTTGCAGGAAATTAAATCAGCTTCCCTGTCTTATTTCCGCAAAGATGCTGAGGCCACAGAAATTGTGTCTCAATACATGGATGTATTGCTCACAGAGTTCAAAGCACCTACACCTTCTAACAAGCTGCGTCAACGTCCTTCAGCAGACCAACAAGGGTTACAACTGCCACAAATTTACTCTGTAGCAGCAGAAAGAAGACCTAAGTTTGCTATGAAGCCTGGTTTATCAGCTAGTGAAAAAATTGAGGTCATCAAAGCAGCCTATCGGCAAATTTTTGAGCGTGATATTACCCGCGCTTATAGCTTGTCAATCTCTGACCTAGAATCTAAGGTCAAAAATGGCGATATCTCCATGAAGGAGTTTGTCCGCCGTCTCGCTAAATCTCCCCTTTACCAAAAACAGTTTTACCAGCCTTTTATTAACAGCCGTGTTATTGAATTAGCTTTCCGTCACATTTTGGGACGGGGGCCAAGCAGCCGGGAAGAGGTACAAAAATACTTTGGAATCATTTCTAATGGTGGTCTACCAGCTTTAGTAGATGCTTTGGTAGATTCTCAGGAATACGGCGATTACTTTGGGGAGGAAACAGTACCCTACCTGCGTGGTCTGGGTCAGGAAGCCCAAGAATGTCGTAACTGGGGACCCCAGCAAGACCTGTTTAAGTACAGCGCGCCTTTCCGCAAAGTACCTCAGTTTATTACTACCTTTGCAGCTTACGAACAGCCACTACCAGACCAACATCCTTATGGTTCTGGTAATGACCCATTGGAAATTCAATTTGGGGCGATTTTCCCGAAAGAAACCCGCAACCCCAGCAGTAGTCCGGCTCCTTTTGGGAAGGATACCCGCCGCATCTTGATTCACCAAGGTCCTGGTATTAATAACCAATTAAGTAATCCCAAGGCGCGGGGCGAAGCTCCGGGAACTTTGGGGCGCAAGGTGTTTAAACTTGACCAAATCCCCGCGACTCTCAGCAGAACGGGTGGACAGGGTGTGAGCGTCAAGTTCTCGGAAAGCTCTACCCAAGCAGTCATTAAAGCTACTTACCTGCAAGTTTTTGGCCGTGATGTTTACGAAGGTCAACGGCTGAAGGTGGCAGAAATTAAGCTGGAAAATGGCGAAATTTCTCTGCGAGAGTTTGTGCGGATGTTGGCGAAGTCGGATTTATTCCGCAAGATGTACTGGACATCTCTGTATGTTTGTAAATCTATTGAGTACATCCACCGCCGTTTGTTAGGTCGTCCGACTTACGGTCGTCAAGAGAATAACAAGTATTTTGACATTGCTGCTAAGAAGGGCTTCTACGCTCTGGTAGATGCTATCCTCGATACTCCAGAGTACAGCGAGGCCTTTGGTGAGGATACGGTACCTTATGAACGCTATTTAACTCCGGCGGGTGTGTCTTTACGCCATCTGCGGGTTGGTAGTATTCGCGAAGATGTGGGTACTGGTAAGGTTGAGAAGGTGGAAACACCACGGTTTGTGGAACTGGGTACAGTTAAGGAAAACCGCACAGAACCAGATATTCAATTCCGCATTAATCAAGGTGTTACCAAGAAGCGCGAACAAACCAAGGTCTTTAAGTTGGTAGCAAATACCATCAATAAGGTGGCGGTGCAAACTGTGATTAGTGCTGCTTATCGCCAAATCTTTGAACGGGATGTTGCGCCCTACATCGTCAAGAATGAGTTTACAGCTTTGGAAAGTAAGCTGGGCAATGGCGAAATTAGTGTGAAGGAATTTATTACAGGTCTGGGTTACTCTAACCTGTATTTGAAGGAGTTCTATACACCTTATCCCAACACCAAGGTAATTGAGTTGGGTACTAAGCATTTCTTGGGACGTGCGCCAATAGACCAGGCTGAAATCCGTAAGTATAACCAAATTCTGGCTACGCAAGGGATTCGCGCCTTTATTAATGCCATGGTAGAAAGTGTGGAATATAGCCAGGCTTTCGGTGAAGATACGGTTCCTTACCGTCGCTTCCCCACTCTACCTGCGGCTAATTTCCCCAATACCGAAAAGCTTTACAATCAGCTGACCAAGCAAAATAATGATTTGGTTGTACCTAGCTTTGAGACTGTCAAGCCTCGGATAGCATCGGCAAATACCCCCATTTTAGCGAAGGCGATCGCAGATTTGGCAGCCCAAGCCAAGCAAATGGATAAAACCAAGCCGTTATTCATTGAGTTGGGTCGTTCTTTCAATGACGGTCGCGGTCAGTCTGTGGAAGTGGGTGTAGGTACAAGTCGCCGCAAACCTGCACGGATTCACCGCATGACTGTAGATGCAAATCCAGGGGAGAAACAGCTAGTAATTGATGCGGCTTACTGTCAAGTTTTGGATGTATTTAGCGGTCAAGTTCCCCAGGACTACCGCCGTTCTAACTTAGACAGCAAACTGCGCAACGGGGAAATCTCTGTGCGGGAGTTTGTCCGGGAATTGGCTAGTTCAGAAATCTACCGCAAGCGCTTCTATACCCCTTATCCTAATACCAAGGTGATTGAGTTCCTATTCCGTCATCTATTGGGACGCGCACCAGCTACCCAGGGGGAAATCCGCCAATATAACAAGTTGCTGGCTGATAGCGGCTTAAGAGCGGCTGTAGAAGCAATTGTAGATAGTGCTGAATATGCTCGCTACTTCGGTGAAGATGTAGTACCTTATCAGCGCTACCCATCACTACCTGCTGGTAACTACCTTGGTAGTGTGCAAGCGGCTGCTGACTTGGTGAAACAATCTTGGTCTAGTTTATCACCTGCTGTATTGACAGGTAGACCAGGCGATCGCTAGGTATTGAGGAGGGAGCCGGGAGATGATAGTTAATTTTCCCCAATCTCTCCCTCATATCTTGTATAATCAAGCTTTCCGGCAAAAATCACTGTTCAAACTAAGAATTAATATTACAAAGTATTAACAAGAGTGATAAATGGTGAACATAATGCCGGAAAATGTTTTGCGGAAGGTAGTTGATTTCTCGGCAGGTTCGCAGTGCCATAGCACTGTTGAGTCTGGAAAAACCAAAAAACTCAGCTACTGCCAAACTTAAAATCGTACCAGTTTAATTAAATTCTGGTTTCATTAGTACTGGAGGAATCCATTAATGAGTATCGTCACGAAGTCCATCGTGAATGCTGATGCAGAAGCCCGCTATCTTAGCCCCGGCGAACTAGACCGCATCAAGAGCTTTGTTTCCGGTGGTGAACGTCGCCTCCGCATCGCTCAAATTTTGACCGACAACCGCGAGCGCATTGTTAAGCAAGCTGGTGACCAGTTGTTCCAAAAGCGCCCTGACGTTGTATCTCCTGGTGGTAACGCTTACGGTCAAGAAATGACAGCTACCTGTCTGCGTGACCTAGACTACTACCTGCGCCTAGTAACCTACGGAATCGTTTCCGGTGATGTTACCCCCATCGAAGAAATCGGTGTTGTAGGTGTACGGGAAATGTACAAATCCCTCGGTACTCCTATTGACGCTGTAGCTGGTGGCGTTAACGCGATGAAGAATGTTGCTGCTAGCTTGCTGTCTGCTGAAGACGCAGGTGAAGCTGGCGCTTACTTCGACTACCTCGTCGGTGCGATGCAGTAAGCTGAAGCGGTTTTTACTTCTGCTGAAACGTAAGTATTGCAATACGATTGGAAATAAGGAAATAACAACATGCAAGACGCAATTACCTCTGTCATTAACGCTTCAGACGTTCAAGGTAAATACTTGGACACTGCAGCTCTCGCAAAGCTCAAAGGCTACTTCTCCACCGGTGAACTGCGCGTCCGTGCTGCTACCACCATCAGTGCTAACGCCGCCGCGATCGTTAAAGAAGCAGTAGCTAAATCTTTGTTGTACTCTGATATCACCCGTCCCGGTGGTAATATGTACACCACCCGTCGCTATGCTGCTTGTATCCGCGACTTGGACTACTACCTACGTTATGCTACCTACGCAATGCTAGCTGGCGATCCTTCCATCCTAGATGAGCGCGTATTGAATGGCTTGAAAGAAACCTACAACTCCTTGGGTGTTCCCGTAGGTGCTACAGTACAAGCTATCCAAGCCATCAAAGAAGTAACCGCTAGTTTAGTAGGCCCCGACGCTGGTAAAGAAATGGGCGTTTACTTAGACTATATCTCCTCTGGCTTGAGCTAAGACCCAACTGCACTTAACACATTAGGTGCGGGTTGATTAAAGTCTGGAAATTAATTATGAGTGCTAGAACGTTCTACCGCTTATCTTGTTGAGTGTTAGCGGTCTGGTATTGATAGTTAATTTCCAGACTTGGAGTGATTGATTTAAATGTTTTGATAGAATATACACTCCCATTTTTTTTTCAAATAAAAAACTTTTCACAATCACCATAGGAGACTATAAGATATGGCGCGTATGTTTAAAGTTACTGCTTGTGTCCCTAGTCAAACTCGAATTCGTACCCAAAGAGAGTTACAAAATACTTACTTTACCAAACTAGTTCCTTACGAAAACTGGTTCCGGGAACAGCAACGCATTCAAAAAATGGGTGGCAAAATTGTCAAAGTAGAACTAGCAACCGGTAAGCAAGGTACTAATGCTGGGTTGATGTAATTAATATCAAAAAAAAACATCATTCTAGGGAGTTGTCAAGAGGTCAAGATAGACCTCTTTTTTTACTAAATTAGGGAGCAGGTAACAAATTGGGGTGTACTTCATGAGACACACGGAAAAACTTTGATAACAACCCTACTTTGCCAGCAGTCCAAAAAATTTTGAGTTATAAAAGTGAACAATTACCAAGTTTATGTCTACAATAATTTAATGAATTTATAGTCATTTATGTACATTTGTAGTATAATATAATTATGAATGTACGATCATTAAATGAATGAAACTATCTGATTATGCAAAAAAGGTAGGGATAAGTTATAGAACTGCGTAGGGATA
>NZ_JAQMUH010000170.1:0-7289 GCF_028331025.1 Anabaenopsis arnoldii
CAACGCCACGCAGTTCTATAACTTATCCCTACCTTTTTTGCATAATCAGATAGTTTCATTCATTTAATGATCGTACATTCATAATTATATTATACTACAAATGTACATAAATGACTATAAATTCATTAAATTATTGTAGACCCAAATACCAATATATTCTTTGATGGCACTGGTAAATAACCGTAAGTTAACCACATCAGGCAATAAGTTCAGGATAGCAGCTTTGGGGGTTCTAGTCATGGCTGCCATTTCATTTTTACTCACCTGAAAATCAGTCGGTGCGGGAATCACATCGATACCTTGACGTTGGAAAATTTGCACAGATCGCGGCATATGCATTGCAGAAGTAACTAACAATACCTTACTAATACCACGTGCTGTTAAAATCTGCTGAACATTCACAGCATTCTCATATGTATTGAGAGCCTCCGGTTCTTGAATAATCGCCTCCGATGGGATCCCAATTGATGTCAGCACATCCGCCATATCTACAGATTCTGGGGAACTGTTACCACTCCAGTCAATGCGACCCCCGGTGACAATAATGATGGGGGCTTTGTTTTGGCGGTATAATTGGGCTGCATAAATAATGCGATCGCCCGCCTCATTCAAATCAACAGTTACCCTGGGAGGGTCAGGGGAGCTAGTCGCACCACCTAAAACTACAATTGCTTGAGCGGTGGGTACTGGACTTGTAGGGAGATATTGCCATTCTAGCGATCGCACCACGGACTTAGCCACCCAAGCATTACTAGAAACCAGCAATATAATTAAAGCCAAACTAATCGCCATGGCGGCCAGGGTGGGACGTTTCCATACTGTCACCAATGCCAGCATTAAACCAATAGTAACCAGTCCCAGGGGATAAAAAAACAGTGGTAGTAACTTAGACAGATACAGCACGTTTCAAATAAATAAAATACACAGCTTCAGATCATAAATCTTGTGGGGTGGGTATCCTACCTGCCCTCTCTAAAAACATATTCCCTCATTTTTCCCAAAACCGGAAATTGAAACTTCCAGAAGTCCGACGATAACGACGGGAGACTTTTCTAGTTTGCTGTTTAGTAATTCTCTCCCTAGGGCCTTCATTCACATCAACATCTAAAACCTCCATAGGTAGCTGAGTATTCATAGGCTCCTTACAACCCCACCAAGCAGTCATCCAACCCCCACCCAGAGCGGCCATTGCACCTAGGAAGATCCCAGCGGGTGCAGAATACCCCAACAACACAAACCCCACCAAGAAAAACAACCAATATTTTAGTCCCGCGTCAATACCATCAGAGGAGGGTATAGCAGGTTCCCGGGGGCTATTTTTAGTAGAACTTGTGAACCAACCCAAAACAAAACCAGCAATAATCCCCAAAAAGATACTCAGGGGTAGTGAAAAGCCCGCCATGAGCAATATGAAGATTAAAAATCCCCCAAATATCAGTTGAGAAAAGAATTCCGGTGAGATAGGCGGTAAACCTTTAGTTGCCATAGACTTACAAACACTGTAAACTACTGATTTTAATTATGCCTGTGGTGATGCAGTGGTATCCCAAATCTGCACATAGGGCATTTCCTCCCTGGTAAATGCTTCCGCCTGCTCTAGCTGCGATGTTAATAAATCTACAGTAGCATCAGCAATATCCCCAGTACGTTGAGCCAGACGCTCTTGCACAACTGCTAAAGGTGCAGTGCAGTATATAATCTCCAGGGGAATTTGGTATTTTTCCGCTTCCCCGATGGCATTTTGTCGGAGGTTTTGTTTATCATATTTAGCATCTAGAATTACATTAAACCCTTGGCGAGCCAGGATAATTCCCAGATCCAGCAACCGGCCATAGGTTTTTTGAGTCATTTCTGGGGTATATAAATCATCCCCACCACGCTCCCAAACAGAAATCCCCCCTAAATGTTTACGCACCGCATCTGAGCGAATGTGAATCGCCTGGAATTTACGCGCCAAATATTTAGCCGTTGTAGACTTCCCAGAACCGGACAACCCAGACATTAAAATCAGTTTTCCTGATTTTGATTTAGTATACTCCCAAGCTTGGCGATAATATGCTGCTGCCGTTTTTGCCGCCTCTGCCTTCACTGTTTCTGGTATATTGGGGTCATCTAACAAAAATGAAGTCACCTTAGCCCGAACATAAGCCTGACGACTTAAATACAAAGGTAATAACTGCAATCCTTCCCAATCACCAGTTTGCTCCACATAGGTGTTTAAAAAGACATTAGCTAAATTAGGGCTGTTTCGCGCCTCCAAATCCATCACCGTAAACGCCACATCATACATGACATCCACAAAGCGAAACGGCTCGTTAAATTCAATGCAGTCAAACAGAACCATCTGATCATGCCATAAAGCAATATTTCTCAGGTGTAAATCACCGTGACATTCACGAATGTAGTTATTTTCAATTCTACTGGTAAATAATTCTGGATGTTCTAAGAAAAAATTATCTGTATATTTTTTGGTTTCCTGAAACTGTTGCTGTGTCTGGGGTCCACCAATATACTTTTCTGTTTGTTGATAATTCTCATCAATTGCCGCCCGCACTTGCGGCACTTCGCCAAAACTGCGAATATAATCGTTAGTTGTTGTAGATTTAGCGTGGTATTGCGCCACTACTTTACCTAGATTCTCTAAGTCAGCCTCTGTTAACTTACCTTGATCAAATAGTGTACTCAAGAGTAAATCCTGGGGAAACTGGCGCATTTTTAGGGCGTACTCTACAGGCTTTCCTGCTCCTTCTAAGTGATATTGCCCATCAAATACAGTTATATGTAATACTTCTAAATACAATTCAGCCGCGCCCCGTTGATTCAAACGCAACTCTTCTTGACAAAAATACTTGCGTTTTTCTAGAGTAGAAAAATCCAAAAAGCCAAAATTTACTGCTTTTTTCAACTTATAGGCATAATCTCCCGTAAGCAGTACATAGGAAATATGAGTTTGAATCAGTTCTATGGGTTCTGTGACTGGGTGGGGATAAAATCCCGGTTGTAACATCTGCTGAATTAAAACTGGAAGATTTGCTGGTGTCATAAAAAAACCGTGGGTTGGATAGTTACAAAAATTTCACATAAATCCCCCAGGTGCAGGGATTGTACAAGGTCAAAGACCAACTCATAAACCCATATTCTCACACTTTCAATAAAAAACCAGGGTTGAACCCTGGTATCATCAGCAATCATGAGATTTTTTAGTGGTGTTTTTTACAACTTACACCACAGCATTAACTTTGAGCAGATGCAAAAAAGCTCAGATGGTAAATAAAACCCTTAGCAGGATGGGATTGCACTTCTCGTAATACAGTTGTACCAGTCCACTCCAGTTCAGGGATATTTAGTTCAATTTCTGTTTTATTTACACCAGCTTGTTTGAGCAGACGCTCCACAGTTTTAGCTTCCACTACTAAAGAAATTGATTCTGTACCTTTGTGACCGTACAAATTAGCAGGTATCAGACCAGAACGACGTAAAGCATTAGGTTTGCTCCCTTCTGGTCGCTTTTGAGATTCGACTTTAATCGCCATAGAAGTTGTCAGTTATTAGTTATCAGTTGTTGACATTTGCACTTGATCATATAAACAAGCGCCTCCCCATCTGTCTTACACTCCCTACTTAATTAAGCAGCGGGTGTACCGTCACCGTACAATAAAGCACGTTTAGGTCCGTGTATGGGATCTTCCACAATAATGGTTTGATCGCGACTAGCTCCCAAGGAGACGATCGCGATGGGAACTTCCATCAATTCCGCTAAGAATTTCAGGTAGTCTAGGGCTTGGGGTGGTAAGTCTTCCAGTGTACGACATTCCTTAGTGGATACTTGCCATCCTGGTAGGGTTTTATAGATGGGGCGACATTGCGCAAATCGACGGGAACTGGTGGGAAAGTTTTCACAGCGATCGCCATCTATTTCATAGGCGACACAGACTTGAATTTCTTCTAGTTCATCCAGAACATCCAGCTTGGTAATGGCCATACAATCCATACCATTAATTCGTACCGCATAGCGACCAATCACCGCATCAAACCACCCACAGCGCCGCTTGCGTCCCGTTGTTGTCCCAAATTCCGCTCCGCGATCGCACAACAATTCCCCGATTTTTCCATCTAACTCCGTGGGAAAAGGCCCTTCTCCTACCCTAGTCGTGTAGGCTTTAGACACACCAATTACCCTGTCTATCATTGTCGGCCCTACCCCCGCTCCTACGCAAGCCCCACCTGCTACCGGGTTAGAGGAAGTCACATAGGGATAAGTCCCGTGATCTAAATCTAGCAGGGTTCCTTGTGCCCCTTCAAACAGGATATTGCGGCGACGCAAAATTGAATCATATATTTTTAGGGATGTATCCACCACATAAGGCCGTAAGCGATCGGCATAACCCATATATTCCTCAATTACTGCTTGGGGGTCTAGGGGTGGTAGATTGTAAAGTTTTTCTAAAATAACGTTTTTATAATTAATCGTCCATTCCAACTTCTCCCGTAGGGCTTCCGGGTTCATCAAGTCTAACATCCTAATCCCTGTACGCTCGGATTTATCCGCATAGGTCGGGCCAATCCCTCTCCCCGTCGTGCCGATTTTATAACTTCCTCGCCGCTCCTCTGATGCCTGGTCAATTACCCGATGATAGGGCATTGTTACATGGGCTGTTTCTGATATTAACAGATTGGCAGCAGAAATATTTAATTTTTCCAGTTTATCCAATTCTGCTATCAACACCTGTGGATCTATCACCGTTCCACAGCCAATAATACATTCCGTATTGGGATACAAAATACCAGAGGGGATTAAGTGCAGCTTAAATGTCTGACCTTCCACCACTATTGTGTGTCCAGCATTCACTCCCCCTTGGTAACGTACTACCACATCTGCGGAGCGGCTGAGTAAGTCTGTGATTTTACCTTTTCCTTCGTCGCCCCATTGGGCACCTATGACAATTACGTTAGCCAAGAGATTATATTATCAGATTATAGTTTGCACAAATTATAATTAATAACAAATTGGGTGAATTTTGTCAATCTTCAGAGGAATCATCATTCACCCACCCCCTGACCCTGCTCATCCTACCAAGAAGGGTCAGGTTTTGACCATGACAGAAGTCATTGGTTGCCTTGTGTATCTACCTGTTGTATAATTTTTGTGATCGTGAAATACCCACAGGGTGGTAACCTTCACGTCACAGGCATTGAGTTGTTTAATATTTTCTAAACAGCCTCTAAGGGGTAGAATCTACGAAAATTCCCAGGGTAATAATTTTTCATTCATTAATGTTAACAGGTGCATACTATGTCACAACAAATAATTTCATCGCTCGATGAACCAAATGCTCTACCAGGTTCTAATTTTACCTTGCCCCTGAGCTATAATACCTCAACAGGTGATAATACTCTGACTGGTATTAGTCTGCGGTTGCACTATAATTCTAGTGAACTGAGGTTCCAAAATGTCCAAAACTTCTTTAACACCAGTGTATTCTCTCCGGTAGCCGACCAAGCTGATAATAACGACTTTGACAACGACCCCCAAAGCGATCGGTATATCGAATTTGCCTATTTTGAAATTTCGGGTAACTGGCCTAACCAAGCTCTACCGTTAAAATTAGGGGACTTCAACTTTACTACTACTGAGAACTTTGATGGCACTCAAATCAAGGTGACTTCAACAGAGACAGCCACTGGTTATACACTCGAAGCGCCACCAATTATAATTCAGCAGACCACTGGTCTGGGAATTGCTGCTAAAAGTGCGAGCAAAATTGAAGGCGACGAGAATACTACCCCCTTTACCTTCACCATTAGCCGTTCTGGTAATTCCACGACCACAAATAGTGTTAACTGGAATGTAGTAATAATACCAGGTAGTGACAATGCAGATGGGTTGGACTTTGGGAACATCTTACCATCAGGCACTGTTACCTTCAATCCGGGAGAACTCTCGAAAGATATTACCATTAACGTCACTGGTGACAATATCTTTGAGGGAGATGAAACCTTCAGCGTCATTTTATCCAACCCCACCAATAATGCTGTTATTACAACGGGTAGTGCGAGGGGAACTATTTTAGAAGATGATCGCTTTCAACAAATCTCTTCAGCGGAAAACCTGGCGGCATCCTCTGGTAATACTGTTAGTATCCCCCTATTTTACAGTACTTCCACAGGTGACAATACCTTAACTGGTATTGGTTTACGTTTACATTACAACTCTAGTCACCTAAGTTACACCGGCGTCAATAACCTCTGGGATACTGACTTATTTGGTGATATCGTTACCTCTCTCGATAACAACGACTTGGATAATAACCCCAATACAGACACTTACCTAGAAATACCTTACTCTAGTATTCAAGGTAACTGGCCTAACGAACCCCTACCGTTGAAATTAGGAGACTTCAATTTTACCGCCGGAGCCAACTTTGAAGGTACACAATTGCAGGTTACAGCTAGTTCTTTAGCGGCTAATTATCGGCTAGCTACTAGCCCCATTATGGTAGACAAGCGGCAATGGAATCTTGATATTGACGGTAACGGTCAAATCAATGCCCTATCTGACGGGATTATGGTGGTACGTTTTCTCTTTGGTACAGCCTTTTCTGGGGATAAATTGACAGATGGAGCCATAGCCGCTAATGCTACCCGTAATCTCACGGAAATTCGAGAATATTTACAGGAAGCGGTAGACAATAAGTACTTAGATATTGACGGTAACGGTCAAATCAATGCCCTATCTGACGGGATTATGGTGGTACGTTTTCTCTTTGGTACAGCCTTTTCTGGAGATAGATTGACAGATGGAGCCATAGCCGCTAATGCTACCCGTGGTCTCACGGAAATTCAAGAATATTTATCCCAGTTGACTACCCTTAATGTAGTCACAGATCGAACTTTAACCGGTACTGCTGGTAATGATACCCTCAACGGTGGGGCGGGTAATGATATTCTCAACGGTGGGGCGGGTAATGATACCCTCACCGGTGGGGCGGGTAGTGATGTATTCCTATATAACTCCCCCAATGAATCTAATAGAACCAACTTATCTGTAGCGAGTTTTGATACTATCACCGACTTCACCCAGGGAGTAGATAGAATTAGCTTTGCTGCATTGGCTACCGCCGGCCAGTACGCCAGTCAGACTGTGGTACAGACAGCAGCCAATAATTCTGGGCAAACCACCATCAATTCTACCCTTCTCAATGCTACCGCCGCCGCTATCGGTCAAGATAGATTTGGCGCTTTTGTTTTGGGAGGTAACACTTATATTCAGGGTACTAATCAAACGACTA
>NZ_JAQMUH010000171.1:0-24843 GCF_028331025.1 Anabaenopsis arnoldii
CAACTGTTGTGATATAGCATTCATGGTGCTGTAGGGTAAGTGTTGATACGGGAGCAATCAGGGTAAAAGATTTGATATTGATAAATTATACTATAGTTGGTTGAGTGATGTGACAATTTTTAATACTGCGTATACCCCACCTTTTACCCTGTGAGGGCTGGGTGTGGGGTCAAGAGATATTCTAGGATAATTTAGCTAGAAGTCGGGGATCTGTGTGACTGTGGGAGGGGGTGTAATATCCCCGACTTCTCACATTATTAGAGATAATCTAGGATAATTTAGCTAGAAGTCGGGGATCTGTGGTGCGATCGCGAAGCGCTGCTACAAGCAGATCGCCCTGGGTTGAAAAATTGCGTTTGATGCTACACGGGGAACCGGGGGTTAGAAACCCCCGTCTCAAAGCTAAAGTCAGATGAATCTGACTAGAATCTTATGTATTTGATTATTTTTAGCTAGAAGTGGGGGATCTGTGTGAATGTGGGAGGAGGGTCACATTAAACAGGGACAAAATTCAAGGCGACACCGTTCATACAATAGCGCTTACCGGTCGGTGCTGGACCATCATCAAACACATGACCTAGATGTCCACCACAGTTACTACAATGCACTTCGATTCTAGTCATAAAAAATGACCGATCTACAGTAGTGGCGATCGCACCTTCAATTGGTTGGAAAAAACTCGGCCAACCAGTACCACTGTTAAACTTAGTATCAGATGTAAACAGTGCTTGTCCGCACCCAGCACAGACAAAAGTACCCTCGTCATATTGCTTATCTAGGGAGCTGCTAAAAGCGGGTTCTGTACCATGTTTTCGTAAAACGCGGTACTGTTCCGGCGTTAAAATACTGCGCCACTCTTCTTCAGGTTTAGTAATTGCAAACTGGCTTTTAGAAGTCGTCATGGTTTTGGAGTCCCCCCAAGAGAAGATGTTAAATAAATTGTGTGATAAAACTGCAGTGCCGACAATTGCGGTACTAGCCTCTAAAAAATAGCGTCTGTTCATGATCTCAATTCTAACCTAAGCAATTTTTTCTATAGAGCCTACATTACCCACTATTTACTAGTCAAAACAAAGTTCATACTCTTGTGTGGTCACATCAGGGTTAGTTTTGAGATAATCACCCAGGCGATCGCAAGCATTGCTCACCAGTTCATTGAGTTTCAATGTTTGCAATTCTACCTCCTCTAGGTTCCACAATTTAATAGTGGCATCCCTACCCGCAGAAGCTAGCTTAGTACCGTCAGGACTAAAACTAACAGTGTGAGCACCCTGGTTATGAGCAAAGAAGGTTTTTAACAACATAGCATTACTAATATTCCAGAGTTTGATAGTACCATCATCGCTAGCTGAGGCCAAAACTTTGCCATCGGGGGAGAAACTAACATGAAGTACTAAACCAGTATGCCCCTCGAAGGTGTGAACTAGTGAACCGTCTAACCTCCACAGTTTAACAGTTTTATCATCACTAGCTGAAGCAATAGTTTGACCATCGGGAGCAAAATTAATCTTCCATACACTAGCGTTATGACCTGAAAAAGTGTTCAACAGGCGACCCTCTAAGTCCCAGAGTTTGATAGTTTTGTCCACACTAGCAGAGGCGATAAATTTACCGTCGGGGCTAAATTTGACATGAGTTACCCAACCGTTATGACCGGAAAGAGTTTGTAACAGCTGACCGTCGCGACTCCAGAGTTTAATAGTTTTGTCTACACTAGCAGAAGCCAGAATTTGATCATCAGGGCTGAAAGTCACACTCGTGATCCAACTATTATGTCCCTTCAGGGTATGCAGTAAAGTCCCATCTCGTTGGCGAATGTCGATACTGTGGTTTGTACGTCCCAAGGCCGCTATATTTTGATCTTTAGTCAAGCCAACATTGGTAACATCTTCTATGGGGGAAGGTAATGTTTCCAGTAATTGACCGTCCAAATTCCAGACCCTCATAGTTTTGTCATCACCCATAGAGGTGATAGTATTTCCATCAGCGGTGAAGCTGATTTCATTCACACTACCTTCATGACCATAGAAAATTTTAGGTAAATTTTTTCTCAACTCCCATAATCTAATAGTATTGTCATCACTACCTGACGCTATTGTGCGGCTATCTGGGCTAAAACTCAGACTATTAACCTCATGGCTATGTCCTTGTAAAGTATCTAATAAGTCACCGGCACGAGTCCAAAGTTTAATAGTTTGATCACGGCTCACAGATGCTATGATTTTACCATCGGGAGAAAACCTGACTTGCCAGACACCCAGAGTATGCCCTTCTAGAGTTCTGAGTAAATTACCATCACGACTCCAGAGTTTAATTGTATATTCATTGGTGGCAGAAGCAATTGTTTGACCATCGGGACTAAAACTGACATCCAAGACTTCTTTGGTACTTGCGGGTAAGGTTGATAACAAACGACCATCCAAACTCCAAAGTTTCACCGTGCCATCATCACTAGCTGAAGCAATGGTATCACCTTCTGGTGCAAAGCTGACGCTATTGATACTTCGGCTATGTTCTCTAAAATTGAGGAGCAATTTACCCTCACGGCTCCATAATTTTGCAGTCTTGTCAGTACTCCCACTGATTAATAACTCACCATCCGGTGAGAAACTGACGCTATTTACACCATCTTCATGATCTGTGAGAGTTGTGATTAACTTACCATCACGACTCCAGATTTTAATGGTATTATCACTACTACCAGAAGCAAATACTTGACCATCCGGTGAGAAACTGACGCTATTGACTTCACCCTGATGGTCTGTCAGAGTTGCTATTAAACTGCCATCACGATTCCATAGTTTAATGCTGTTATCAGCATAACCCGCAGCCAGTATTTGACCATCCGGTGCAAAACTAACACTAGTCACCCAGGAATCATGGGTTAACCGATGACGTTCTTGAGTGCCATAAAGTGCTTGTTGTAGGATGATTGCAGTTTGAGCTTGAATATTACTCGGGATTCCATAGGTGTTTTTTTGGACTTCCCTACCCGCTTCGAGTCCCGTGACTAATGCTTCTAACTCCTGATGGGAAAACAGAAAGTTTTGTGACAAAGCATTTAAGGCTTGTATCTCTCGTAACTGGGCTTTTTGACCTTGTTGGTAAGCTAAAACAGCTAAACCAAAAGCAGTCAGTCCCAGAATGCTCATAATCCCCACTGTTCTTTGAGCTTTTCGCAGTCGATTTTTTTCTATTTGTTGTTGGCGTTGTCTTTCTACTAAACAAGCTTGAATAAAACCTTGGACATCAACAGATATTTCATCGGTGTAATTGAGATAAATCTCTTCAGCTTCTGCAAGGCGAACACCTTGTAAGAGAAAGTCAGGCTGTTGATTGTTATTCTTCCACAAAGCTGCTGCTTGGGCAACTTGACGACGCGATCGCAACAGCGCCCGATTTTCCTCCAACCACCAGCGCAACTTTGACCAATGGCGAATCAGCACCTCGTGAGCTACTTCTATAGTTACAGGGGAAGACCGGGGGGATGAGTCCGAAATTTTACCTTCTGCTCTCACCTCATCCCACACCCCTGCATCCTCTTCTAAATTCACCACCACCAGCTTGGCAGCAATTAACACTTGTAATGTTCTTTCTACCAATGCCTGCGGGTATTTTTGCACAATTAGCTCAGATTTGAATACCCGTCGCCTAGTATCTTCTGTACCCTCACCCAACTGTGTCAGCGACAGAAAAATCCACCGCGCGCAGTCTTGAGCTTCCGCATCTAAACTAGTATAAACTGTTTGAGCTTTACTTTCCAAAGCTCCTTTAATTCCGCCCAAATGCTGTTGGTAAGCTTGTAAAGTAATCGCACCATTTTCGCGATATTCCCACAACTGTTCGAGAACAAATTCTAACAGTGGTAAATTCCCCGGTGATTGGTGTAACTCTTGTACTAGCACTTCGACTAATTCCGCCTCGACTGTTAAACCAACTTGTCGCCCTGGGTTAATAATCACACGTCGGTATTCTTGTTCCGTCAAGCAGGGAGTTAACAGCACACTCGACTGCTGTAATAACTTCACCAATACTGGTACTTCTAAACAGGGGGCGATAAAATCAGCCCGCAAAGTAATAATTAATTTAAACTTATCTGGCATTAGTTCCAGCGCGCCTAGGACAAGTTTTAAAAAGCGTTGTCTATCTTCACCAGATGCAAGAGTAAATAATTCTTCAAATTGGTCTACTACCAAAATTACCATTGGTTCCGGGCGTTGAGCTATCCACTGGGCAAACCCTTCTACCCCTTGGGACAACATCCCTTGTAATTCCGCCTGCTGGTAAGCTTTTTCTTTTTCCGTACCGCTATCTAGCAAGCGCTGTGATAAAGCTAGCAGAGGATTGGCACCAGGGCGACAGCTTCTCATCCACCAGTCTTCACTACCTGGTAATAGTTTACCTTGTCGCAGTTGAGCGATTAATCCCGCCTGTACTACCGAAGATTTACCACTACCGGAGGCTCCCACAACCGCAATAAATGACTTTTGCCCCAACTCACTAATTAGCTGCTCTACAACAGCTTCTCTACCGTAAAAATACTGAGCGTCTTCTTCCCGAAAAGCCCGTAAACCCCGGTAGGGACAAAGCCCTAAATCAATAGCTGCTGTTGATTGAGTGCCTGTATTGCCCGTGGGTATAATTTCAATTACACCTTGGGATCCAGATAGCCAAATATGTAGAGGTAAGTCATGCTGAGAAAATAATTGTAATTGGGTAATCCAAGCCGCAGCTGATAAACTACCCTGGGGTGGGGCTGCTTCTAAGGTAGAGTGGAGGGCTTGGGCAAATTTTTCGGGATGATTTTTAGGTGAAGCCGCAGCAATTATACATTGTCCTTGATCAAATCCTAGTTGTAAATCTTCTACCCAGTCTTGTAGGGAGGGCTTGTCATTGGCTACCCCGGGGCAATCTAAAATGATAATTTGTTGAGTATAAGTTGAACGCCTCAGTTCTTGTCTTAACCAAGAACGACTCAGTCGGGTATTTTCTCCTAAAATTAAAGCCGGTTCACCAGCTTCAGTTTCTTCGAGTCGCCCACGTAAATATAACAGTACTGTAGAAAAAACTCTCGGGTGGTTGGGTGGTGCTGCTTGTGTGGTTTGTAAACAGGTTTGAATAGTAGAGTGTAAATCTTTAGTGCTAGCTTCTATGGAGCCAGTCCAATACTCTAACTCAAAACCACCCACACCCCGGAATAATTTACTTACAGCTAGGGTGGTCTGATTTGTGGCTAGTCCCTCGATTATTAATGCTTGTCGGGGAGAGGGAGATTCTACAAGGGCTGGTTTTAATCCCAGAATTACTTCCCCCACTCCTTCTACAATACGCTTGGGTGTTTGCTGCGGATATTCCGAATACAGATGAGTGTCGCCTCTACTTTTGTTTTGCTGATTAATCAGTCGTAATTGCTGATTAGTGTCTTCAATGTATTGGCTGGTTTGATGATAAACATATCTATAAAGTGCATCAGCATCAATTAATCCTTGGGGATCAGCCGCTTGACCGCGCAACCCACGCATTAAGTAATAAGTAAATACGCCATGTCCCAGTTCGGTAAACTCCCAGGATTGTTGATTAGTATCACAGGACAGTAAGGCATAAAATCCTTTACTCTGTTTTGCTCTTTGGCGTAATAATTCCACCATCTGGGATGTGGGGTTGGGTAGGGATGCTGTAGTTATATTACTTCTGGAATTGCGGAATGTGAGATTACCGCTATGACAAGCATCTAGCCAGACTAACTGAGTTTGCGCCTGACTATTTCCCAACAGGTGCAACACTTCCTGTAAAGCTAAACCTGTGTTGAGTAAGTCATCTGTTTGAGTATCTGCTAAACACAAAAATGCTTGTTGTGAATTGGGATCTAGCATCCCATGTCCAGAAAAATAAAATAAAATTGTGTCCTGTGGTTGAGCAGCATCCGTAATTTCACTTAAGCCACGCCGCAGTGTGGAGAGGGTCGGTATTTCGGATAAATCATGGTAAACCCTCTGCTTAGTCTGGGTCAGTCCTTGGCTAGCGTCGCTCAAAGCTGCGGCTAAACCCTGACAATCTACAGCGGAGTAGCGTAGTGAGGGTAGTCTCTTGTCTTGGTATTTGTTTACTCCTACTAACAACAGCCAAAATTTTGCCTCTGCCTTTTTTAGGATATGGGTTAAGTGACTGGTAGTGATACCGAGTGGAGACATTTTAAGTTTTCTGGGTAATTAGTAAGGTCTAAGTAATAGTATAAATAAATGCTTGTTTACTGTCGCCCACAGGCTCGCCCAATGACAACCCCATTTTTGTGCCTGATGACAAGGAAAAACATGAGTACTGTCCCCGGTAGGTTGTGGGATGCAGCGATAGTAATATGACATCACCAGTAGCTACTGCCGTAAGCCAAGTGGTATTCTGTTTATATTAATACTTTTTGACGAATTATTGCAGTATTTTTCTTTATTCTTAGAATTGGGGTGTGAAAATTGGTGAGCTAGTCCTAAGCTGACTATTTTATAGATAAAACTATACTTATGTTGACAAGTATTGACATAAGTGAGTGAAGAAAATCGCCCACTTGATATATAATACGATATCAAGTATTGAATTAAGACTATTGCCAACGCGAAAACCAAGCAATGATAGCGGTGGTCTTTCTTGTAAATCTTAACTTGAGAAATATCGCGTCTGGCTAAGGCGTGCAAGTCTACACCAGGGATAACCGCTCCCATGCTCCCGTTGAAGTAGAAAGTAAAGTCTAGCTTTGTCTAGGTTTTATATAGCAGATTAATCCGGTAACGATAAAAAAAACGCCAATTTGGCCACATGAATGGGATTTTATTTGTTAAAGTATTGATTGTAAAAGACTTGTGGGCTTTATAGTCCAGGCTTTACTACACTTCAAGAGCATTAACTGCGGTAGTAATTCCGATACTTCTGTTAATTCTGCTCTATGACTTGAAGATTGCTGCTAGATTCTCTGTAGTGATCTCCACCAATCCCTTCTTCTCGCAAAAGGGACACGTAGAATCATAAGTCCTTGTTGATTTACTCCTATCTAACCCATAGTTCAACAGCACAAATGCTGTTGAACAGGGTTTTTTCGCAATCAAAACACCTGAGACATTTTTAATTTTGTCTGAGGTGAATGTGCATCAGGAGTGGTTAAGAATTAACTAAAAGCATTGAAATCAAGAGTATATTCGGATATGGGTAAAAACCGCCAATTAGAGCTGCCATCGAGTTCTAATACATACTCATGATATTGTAACAAACTGGGGCGGTGTCCCACACTAATTAATGTGGTTTCCTTGGCTTTAAGTTGTTCATACAGCTTCTTCTCATTAGCTAAATCCAGCGCACTTGTAGCTTCATCTAGGATGACATAGCTAGGCCTACTTAGTAGGAGTCGCGCAAAGGCTAGGCGCTGTTGTTCACCTAAGGAGAGAACATTAGCCCAATCTAACTCAATTTCAAAGCCTCCAAATCTTTCTGGTAACTCTGCTAAGTTCACCTCTTCTAAGACATGGCGCATTTTACTTTCGCTGATATCATTGTCAGGGTTGGGGTAAAGTAACTGACTGCGCAACGAACCTAGAACCATATAAGGACGTTGGGGTAAAAACATGATCTCCGATAAAGCAGGACGGATAATCTGACCAGTCCCCGCATTCCATAATCCGGCGATCGCCCTTAATAAGGAACTCTTACCACTACCACTATGACCCACAATTACCAGACCCTCACCCGGTTGTAAGCTGAATGGTAAATCCCGAACTAAAGTGCGTTCATAGTTGGGGGTCAACAGGGTCACACGACGCAACGCTAGGTGAGAATCTTCTGTGATATCAATAGTCGTCATTCCTGATGGGGTTTGGTTTGTGGTTTCCAGGACTGCGGCTAAGTCCCCCATCCGTTCAATCCCCGCTGCAAAAGCTGTTAAATTTTCAAACTGACTCACCACCACAGATAAAGCCCGGAAAATCTGACTAAAGGCGATCGCAGCTTGGGTAAATGTCCCAAATTCAGTATCACCCGCAAAGTAAATTGGTGCAATCACCAAATAAGGAAGGGCTGAAACAAAATAATTATAGCTGGTAGTAAAAAAGCCTAAATTCCGTTGCCAATTGATCAACAACTCAAAGTTACGAATAGCCTGTAAAAAACGCTGTTTAAGCTGTAGTATTTCTTCTGTTTCACCTTGGTAAAAAGCGATGGATTCGGCGTTATCCCGCACATGAACCAAACCATAACGAAAATCAGCCTCGCGTTTGAGTTGATTAAAATTAATGCCTATTAACCTTTGACCCAGCCAAGCGGTTACCACAGTCCCAAAGATAGCATACACGACCAGAGCCACCGATAGGGAAACAGAAATAGATAATAAAACCCCAGTAAAAGAGATTAAAGTAATAACTGATGTCAGAATCAGTAATGAAAAAGATAAACTAGTCCGGGTAAATGCTCTAATATCCTCAGCAATCCGCTGGTCTGGGTTATCAATTTTCTGATTAAAATTAATTTGGTAATAAGCACGATTTTGGAAGTATTTATCAATAAAATGGTTTGTCAACCACTCCCGCCATTGTAAACCCAACTTGTCTTGCAGATAGCCAAACATGACAACAATGGGAGTACCAACGACTAATAGCCCCGCATAAATGGTAATAAATCGCCAAAAAGTTGATGTATCTTGCGTTTGGGGAAAAGTCGCCAAAGCAGTATCAACATTCCGGAAAATAAAGCTAATACTGACATTAATACCATTAACAGCTAGTGCCAAGACTAGCAACAGTCCTAGTAATCCCCTAGCTTGCCATTTTTTTTCCGAAAACCAGTAGGGTTTGGCTAGCTTGAGAAATTTTTGCCACAATTGAGGGTCTAATCGTTTTGGTGGGGTTATTGTACTCATTGCCAAGTTTAAGAACATCTAATAGTAATTCTGTATGACAATTCGCCAAAGTGAAAACCGCAAAACACGGAAATTAAACACAGATACCCATTTAGATTGTAGTCTGGAGATTTCAAAGTTCAGTGGTACACGCAATTCTTGAGCGATCTGGGTATCCAGGAAGGTAAACAGGAAATAGCCCTTAAGCTAGGGGAAGGGATGACAATAGAAGCGATCGCGCGAGTTACCGGATTATCTGTAGAAGTAGTACAAAAATTACAGCAAGAATACCAGCCATGATAGAATTTTGTGATGTTTGATAACATCACAAAATTCATCGCGGAAACATTTGCCACCGACTTAGCAACATGGCTATTGGGAAAACCCGTAGACTTAACCCAGTTAAGTCCCAAAGAACTATCTAGTGAGCCTATCCGTGCTGATGCTCTGATTTTACTGCAATCAGAGGAGGTAATTCTACATCTAGAATTCCAAACCCAGCCAGATGCGTCCATTCCCTTCCGGATGGCGGATTATCGCCTGCGAGTGTATCGCCGCTTTCCCCAAAAAAGTATGCAGCAAGTAGTGATTTATTTAACACAGACTAAATCACCAGAGGTATATAAAGACAGATTTGAAATTGACAGCTTACAACATGAATTTAGGGTAATTCGGCTGTGGGAGCAACCAACAGCAGTATTTTTAGGGAGCAGTGGATTACTACCATTTGCCGTGCTAAGTAATACTAATAATCAAGCGACAACATTACAAAGGGTGGCTGATGAAATCAACAAAGTAGCTGACAAGAGAATGCAAAGTAATCTCACAGCATCCACAGCAGTTTTAGCTGGGTTAGTATTAAAGCAAGAAGTGATTCAACGCTTATTACGGCAGGATATTATGCGCGAATCAGTGATTTATCAGTTGATTAGAACTGAAGGGAAACAAGAGGGTATACAACAAGGTATACAACAAGGTATACAGGAAGGTAAACAGGAAGGTAAACAGGAAATAGCCCTCAACTTGCTAGGGGAAGGGATGACAATAGAAGCGATCGCGCGAGTTACCGGATTATCTGTAGAAGTAGTACAAAAATTACAGCAAGAATACCAGCCATGATAGAATTTAGTGATGTTTGACAACATCACTAAATTCATCGCGGAAACATTTGCCACCGACTTAGCTAGGGTTTAGTATAACAGGACAATAACCATATTGCCCTGCTTAGTGTTGATATTTCCGTCAACAAGGCCCATTAATTAGCCTTGGGGCTTTGTCAACGTCTAAAACCATACTCAAGAGTAAAAAACTGGGGCTTCAAGTCGGCTAAGGGTTCCCTGAGTTTACTTAGTTCTGCTTCTGGTCCGTGAATTTCCAAACGAGTCAGCTCGGCAATTTTCAGGGCTTCTTCGAGTAAGTAACCAACATTATCAAGATGAGTTAGCAGTCCCTCTGCATCTTCATACCCTTCACGACAGTGAACTTGGTCTTGATCAAAACTAAATCCATAATAGAGACACCTAGATTCCTCACTAGTTTTTTTGACAAACTGCTCACACAAATCCTTGAAAGCGTCTAGCTTCCCACTATTAACTTGGAAGTAGGGGACAATGGTACAGCATTTATCTTCAGTGGGCATAAATTTATTGTAGTAATTGTTAACGTGGTTATCTACCTGAAATTACATTTACCACGTTTTTAAGCAAACTTATTTGGTTAAATGCCGATTTTAGATATTTTCCTCTACCTTTGCTATCTCCAATAGTGTTTTTAAAACCGAATCGGGATTAAGACTAATAGAATCAATTCCTTCTTCCACTAAAAACCGCGCAAATTCTGGGTAATCGCTGGGTGCTTGTCCACAAATGCCGATTTTACGCTGCTGCTTTTTAGCGGATTGTATAGCCATTTTGACCATTTGCTTAACTGCTGGGGTGCGTTCATCAAACAAATGTGCTACTAATGCCGAATCTCTATCTAATCCTAGGGTTAGCTGGGTTAAGTCATTGGAACCGATAGAAAAGCCATCAAAAACTTGTGCAAACTCCTCAGCCATAATCACATTACTAGGTAACTCACACATAACATAAACCTGTAAGCCATTGGCACCTTGTTTGAGATGATTTTTTGCCATTTCCGCCAACACTAAACGCCCCTCATCGGGAGTACGACAGAAGGGAATCATGGGGATGACATTAGTCAAACCCATATCATCTCGTACTCCCTTGATGGCTTGACACTCCAGAGCAAAACCTTCTCTGTAACCCGGGTCATAGTAACGTGATGCTCCGCGCCAACCCAGCATGGGGTTTTCTTCCTTGGGTTCAAACTGCTGACCGCCTAAGAGATTAGCATATTCATTGGTCTTGAAATCTGACATTCTCACAATTACCGGCTTAGGATAAAAAGCCGCCGCAATTCTGCTTATACCCTGGGCTAATTTATCGACAAAATATTGGGGTTTGTCTTCGTAAAGGGCGGTAATTTGATCAATTTTGGTTTTGACTTCATCCTCTAGCTTTTCATAGTGAATCAAGGCCATAGGATGAACTTGGATGTGGTTAGCAATAATAAATTCTGTGCGTGCTAAACCAACTCCGTCGTTGGGAATTGCAGATAAACTTAATGCTTCTTGGGGGTTACCCACATTCATTAAAATTTGGGTACGGGTGCGGGGTAAGTTTTCTAAAGCAACTTCTTTAATTTCAAAGGGTAACAAGCCATGATAAACTCTACCTTCATCACCCTCGGCGCAAGAAATGGTAACTTCTTGACCGGTTTTTAATATGGCTGTAGCATTGCCACATCCCACAATTGCGGGTACTCCCAATTCTCGCGCAATAATGGCCGCATGACAGGTGCGCCCACCAGCATTAGTAATAATCGCCCCGGCGCGTTTCATAATTGGTTCCCAGTCTGGGTCTGTTCTCTGTGTTACTAATATGTCTCCTGGTTCAAACTGTTCAATCTTATTGACATTTAAAATTAGCTTAACTTTACCTTGAGCAATGGCTTCGCCAATGGCGCGACCAGTCACTAGGGGTTGGGGGGGGTTGGCTTCCTTATGGGTTTTAACCAAGTGATAGCTGCGTAATAGGTTTCCTGTTTTCTGTGATTGGACTGTTTCGGGACGGGCTTGGACAATGAATAATTGATTAGTAATCCCATCTTTAGCCCATTCAATATCCATGGGGGAGTAATTACCGTTGGCTTGGGTATAGTGGTCTTCTATTAAACAAGCCCAATGTGCCAGTTGGAGAATTTCGCTATCACTGAGGGCAAATTTACCTTGTTCTGTTTCCGGGACTGGGACATTTTTTGTATGTTTTGAGCCATCATCATAAATCATTTTTAGCTCTTTGCTGCCCAATTTCTTATCGATGATGGGGCGAAAACCTGCTTTTAATGTCGGTTTAAATACGTAGTATTCATCGGGGTTGACGGTTCCTTGAACTACGTTCTCTCCTAAACCGTAGGCGGCGTTAATTAGTGCTGCATCCTTAAACCCGGTTTCGGTGTCAATGGAGAACATGACCCCGGATGTGGCTAGGTCGGAACGGACCATTTTTTGAACGCCGACGGTGAGGGCAATGCTAAAGTGGTCAAATCCCTTGGTGTGGCGATAGGAAATGGCGCGATCTGTAAATAGGGATGCAAAGCAACGATGACAAGCTGCTAGGACTCCCTCTACACCGACCACATTTAAGTAGCTTTCTTGCTGTCCGGCAAAACTAGCGTCGGGAAGGTCTTCGGCGGTGGCGCTAGAACGGACTGCTACATCTGTGTCTTGGTGATATTTCTTACATAATTTTAGATATGCGGTGGCGATCGCATCCCGTAAGTCTTGAGGAAACGGTGTTTCCATGACTAGCAATCGGGCTTTTTTGCCTCGTGCTTTTAAATTTGTGACATCTTCAACATCCAAGTCAGCAAACAGTTGACGTAATTTGGCTTCTAACCCTGCTGAGGCGATGAAATAGCGATAAGCGTAGGCGGTGGTAGCAAATCCCGTGGGGACGTTTACCCCTTGATGTGTCAGTTGTTGAATCATTTCTCCCAGTGAGGCATTTTTCCCACCTACTAGGGGTATATCACTAATACCAATTTCATCAAACCAGAGAATGAGCGATCGCGCTTTATCAGATTGAAAACCTGTATTCTGAGATACTGTAACCATCTGTATTACCTCTCAAGTAGACGCTTTGGTTGTCAGTGATTCTTAAAATATTTTTCCCATGTCTAATTTTATCCTTAATACTTGAGATTGTGCTATTAGATGCAACAATATAGTTAGAAAATTAAATTTTCGAGATCATAACCAGAGCACAGTCCCAGATTGATCATACAATGGCACAACTAGAAAGACTACTACAAATGGCTGAAGATGAACTAACTCAATACAGTACTGATGCCCGCAAAATTGAAAAAATGCGCCGTAAAATCGGTTTGTCTGTATCGATGGTGGAACAGAGGCAAGTTAAAGCTGAACTATTAGCTACCATGAAACCTAATATTATTACTAATCTGGTGGAAGAACAAAGGCAAGCAGTAGCCTTACCATTTTGGGGCATTGCAGGGTTAGGTTTGTTATTCGGAATTTCCGTCAATCAACCGGTGCTTTTATTAGCAGGTGTGCTGGGGAGTGTAGCGGCTTTCCGAATCCAAAAGTGGGGATGGCAATTACAAGCGAAGCGTTTATTATTAAAAACTCTCGAAGATATTGAGGCACGGGTGTACCCACCCAGAAACTAAAGCGGACTTTACGTATATATCCGTAATTTTTGTGTATGATTAAAAACAATTTAGAGGTAACATCTTGCTCATGGTATAGAAATCTATTGCTAGCTGGTTAAAAATTCTTACCATAGATGAAATTAATTTACCAGATCATTCCAGCAAGAGATAATTACTGCTATGGTAATTGAATTGTAGAGTAATTGTAGAGTAAATATTAAGGATAAAATATTTAAGAATCCCAGGGTTAAACAAAACACCAATATTACTATATATGCTGTGGATCTTAGTATGACTGAAATTTAGGGTCAGGTCAATCAGGAGTTTGACAAAGATGGTAGGCTTAATTGGCACTCTTTGTTACTCATGAGATATCCAGTTAACTAAACAATAGCGAATCCTTGGTACAAGAGGTTAGCTAAATTACGAAAGTGACCATTGTGACTTTTAATATGCTCGTACTACTTAAGAAATAGGAGGTAGTAATTATGACTAAATATGATCAGATTTTTAATTCTACAAAGACCACCAAAGAATCACTGACTCCAGAAGAAGCAGTAGCAGCGATGGCAGTGGTGACAGAAATTGCTCATTATTCCATAGAGGAAGCGGATGCAGAAGTTTTAGCGAGTATCCTGTGGGACCTTGAAGTTTTTGAGGAATACTCAGAAGATGGAATTGCCCAAATAGTTCATAGACTGATAGACATTGCCGCAAATGAGGGACTGGGAAGCCTATTTAATGTTGCGAGTAAAAGCCTTACCCTGGAACTAGTGCTAGATGCTTTTGCTGTGGGGGTAATGGTGATTATAGATGAAGACGATTTAATTATCCCCAAAGACAAACAGCCGTATCTCAAGCAATTACAGAAAGCTTTAGACTTGGAAGATGAAGAAGCCTATGAAATCATACAAGAAGTAATTGCCGCCTATCAAGAAGGAGAAGAAGCACTTTACCTAGAAGACGAGAACGACATAATCATAGACAGAGATTATGGCGAAGATGTATATGAATCGCCCTCTGGTAATTTTTCAGTTCCCATTCCTGTTGACCCACGGCAGGGAGGTCAGGTAAAAAGTGAAGACGGGGTGGTGGGCTTTTTTGATAGTTTCGGTACTATGCTGAGAATTGATCATTACCCCATATCCTCAGAACAACTAGAACAGGTAGAATCTATTGGGCAGGAAGAATATTTGCAGTCAATTTTGCTCAACAAGTATGTTCCAGAAGTAATTTTTACTAATCTGCCCAAGGCAGAAGTCATATATACTGAGTATTTAAAAAACGCTATTGAAGGTTCTTTCTTTGCGTTAATTGATATGCCCCAGGGGTCAACAATTCCCCAAGCACAAAATAACGGTAATACCAGCAGACTAGACGCATACCGAGGGCTTTTAGCATTTATGCATTCTAACTATTTATATATAGTTAGCAGTCAGGAAAGCTTTGATAGGGGTGAAAAACCCAGTTCTATTAAAGAAGGAGCCGAGGAGATTAAGGAGAGTATTTTGGATTTTGTGGAAACTATAGACTTCATCGAAACCGATTAAAAGTTCCAAGGGGGTGAAAAACCCCCTTCTAGCTTAATTCTCTAGGCCAATTAGATGAAATCTGGTGGAAATAAGAGTGTTAAAACTCTTGTGGGGATCCCGTTGCTATAACGCAACCTTAAATTTAAGTTTTAGTTGATAAATCATCTGTGAGTAATGAATTAAATCCTAACTATTAAGCGCCGCAGCAAATCCAAAGCTGTATTAGCACTGACATGACGAATTAAAGCACGTCCCCGCATCGCTCCAAAGCGATACTCAAAACTAGTCACTTCATCCTGCGGTCCGGCTAAACCGATGTAAACTAAACCCACGGGCTTAGTATCAGTTCCTCCAGTGGGGCCAGCAATACCAGTAATACTTAATCCCCAGGTAGTTGACAGGCGGTTTTTCACCCCCATAGCCATTTGTTCAGCAACAGTAGCACTGACAGCGCCAAATTTATCTAAATCCTCTGGGTTCACTCCTAGTAACTTGACCTTGGCGGAGTTATCATAAGCAATTACCCCACCCCAAAAGTAATCAGAACTACCGGAAATATCCGTTAACATTTGTCCCAGTCCTCCACCTGTACAGGACTCGGCTACGGAAATAGTCTCAGTTTTAATACGTAATAATTTACCAACAACAGCGGCTAAAGTATCATTACCACTCCCGTAGTAATCTAACCCAGCAATGTCTTTTAGCTGTTTCTCCACAGGGGTAATTAAAGCCTCTGCGGCTTCTGTTGTGGGGGCTTTGGCGGAAATGCGTAATCTGACTTCGCCTTTACCGGCGTAAGGGGCGACGGTGGGGTTAGGTAAGTTAAAATACGGGGCAACTTTTTCTGCTAGAGCTGATTCACCAATACCCCAGAACTTTAAACTGCGGCTGTAAATAATTTCTTTTCCCCAACCTTGATTTTTGAGAAAAGGTACTGCTGTTTCTGTCCACATCTGATGCATTTCTGAGGGAACACCAGGAAAGGTAAAAATGGTTACATTAGGTCTGGGTTGCCAAATAATCCCTGGGGCTGTCCCACTGGGATTAGGTAAAATTTCTGCACCTTGGGGAATTAATGCTTGTTTGCGGTTGGTGGGGCTCATGACCCGACCTCGTTGGGCGAATTTATCGGTAATGTCTGCAATGATTTCTGGACGTTCTATCAAAGGAACGCCAAAAAAATCGGCGATGGTTTCACAGGTGAGGTCGTCGGGTGTGGGACCTAAACCACCGGTGAAAATCAGAATTTGCGCCCTTGATATGGCAATTTCTATGACTTGTTTGACTCTTTCTGGGTTATCGCCTACTACTGTTTGATAGTAGTGGGGTATTCCTAGTTGGGCTAGTTGTTGGGCTATATATTGGGAGTTACTATTCAGGATGTCCCCTAGGAGTAGTTCTGTACCAACACAAATAATTTCTGCACTCATGGAGGTGAATGGGGTTAAAGAGAGGTTTTTTTTGGTCAAGTCGCAAAGGCGCAAAGGTATCAGGATCTCAAGGTTTGATTTTTTATCCCCTCTGTTTTTGGCGGGTTTCTCAACCTATACAACTTCTACCTTTGCGCGAATTTAACTAAGCTAAGGCTGGTACGGGAATGTGCAGATGTGGGTACAAGGGGAAGCGATCGCACAATGCCGCTACCCGTTGGCGACAATCTTGTATTACTGTCTCAGAACCGGGGGAAAGTAGCCTATCAGCGATAATATTACCAATCTCGGTAAATTCTGCGATCCCCATACCCCGTGTAGTCATAGCTGGGGAACCCAATCTTAGACCACTAGTAACAAATGGTGATTGTGGGTCAAAGGGAACTGTATTCTTATTGGCGGTAATATTTACCTCACTCACCAGTTGATCAGCTTGTTTACCTGTGAGTCCAATATTCTGTAAATCTACTAACATTAAATGGTTATCTGTCCCATTAGACACCAGCTTTAACCCACGGGTTTGCAGTTGACTAGCCAAAGCCCGGGCATTATCAATTACTTGAGCCGAATACTGTTGAAAATCGGGTTTTAGTGCTTCGCCAAAAGCCACTGCCTTACCGGCGATGACGTGTTCTAGGGGTCCGCCTTGGCTACCGGGAAAAACTGACTTATCTAGCTTCTTACCCAACTCAGCATCCCGGGTCAAAATCAAACCACCACGGGGACCGCGGAGAGTTTTATGGGTCGTGGTTGTCACTACATCACAGAAAGGAATCGGGCTTGGGTGCAGACCGCTAGCCACTAAACCCGCAATATGGGCAATATCTGCTAGTAAGTAAGCTCCTACTTCATCGGCAATGCTGCGGAACTTTTCAAAGTCAATCACCCGGGGATAAGCCGAATATCCGCAGATTATGAGCTTAGGACGCTCCCTTAGCGCCTGCTCGCGGATTTGTTCGTAGTCTAGCTGTTCTGTTTCTTGACTAACACCATAGTGGCAAACTTGGAACCACTTTCCGGAAACATTTACCGGCGAACCGTGGGTCAGATGTCCACCGTGGGACAAATCCATCCCCATTATTTTATCACCTGGTTGCAACAATGTCAAGAAAACTGCAAAATTTGCCTGAGCGCCGGAGTGGGGTTGGACATTAGCATGAGCGGCACCAAATAGCTGTTTAGCTCGGTCGATGGCTATTTGTTCGATTTGATCAACAAATTCACAACCGCCATAATAACGTTTACTTGGTAAACCTTCGGCATATTTATTAGTTAATACTGAACCTTGAGCCGCTAGTACCGCAGCTGAGGTAAAGTTTTCACTAGCAATTAATTCTAGGTGCTGGCGTTGACGCTGTAGTTCTTGGTTAATTAACTCAGCGATGGCGGGATCGGAGTTAGCCAAAATTTCGGAATTGGTTTTAGTCACTGAAAGTTATCCTTGGTAGAAATTTGCTCAACAATCTGTTTCTAGTTCCTGTGGAGGAGGGATGAGGGCGTGTTTACCCTGGTACATTGAGGGTAAAACCCATAGCTCTTGAATCTCAAATTTTACCCTTGATGGGGAATAGGTTATTTTACCTTTCGTTACATACTTTGGTTTTTTAGGTCGTTATACATACAATAAGTTAAAGTTCACCGGATTTTTGAGTGCGATCGCGATTTTTTATGAGGTGAGCCATTGTTAGCATTTTGGAATCGGATGCGATGTTAGTCATTTTAATGGATAATCAAATCCTTGCTCCTGGGAAAGTTTGCCAATCTTGTTTACTGGCTGACGGTAGCGGTCAACCCCGTTGGTATGGGGGTCAACTGCGATGTGCTCAAGCTATTCACAAACTGGCGGCACAGCAAGCACAGCAATATGAATGTATGATGGGTTTCCGAATTGCCGATATTGAATAATCGGATTTTGCCGCTAGACTACATAACTGCGTTATCCTAGGCTCAAGTAACTCTTGAAATTTAGCCATAGGAGAACCCACAATGACTTGGCGCGGGTCTACAACGGTTCCTGACCGGATTTTTGCTTGTTTACCTTATTTACTCCCCCTGGTTGAAAGTCTCAGCTTTGGTAGCTTTTTGTTTGGACAGTTTCCTGTACTAAAATTGCTGTTTATCCCTTTGAGTCCCATAGTAGCAATTTATGGCAGTATTCCCTTTGCTAGTCTAATTATTTTCTTGGCTTTGTTTGCCCTGGTAATCAGAAACGAAAAAATAAATCACTTTATTCGTTTCAATACTATGCAAGCAATTCTTCTAAGCATTGTTTTATTTTTGTGTTCCATCCTACTGGAAGTTGTGGGTTTGGTTCCTGGTGCTGGCTTGGCCACAGAAACCCTCACAAACACCATCTTTATCGGCATATTAGCAGCATTTGTATATTCTGTAGCCCAATCCTTGTTGGGGCGTTATGCAGAAATTCCCGCCATTTCCGATGCAGTGCATATGCAAATACGGTAAGTGTTAACGTTTGGTGACTGTGTTCTCTAGGCGACCAATGCCTTCAATTTCTACCCGAATGCGATCGCCGATGTGTAATTGTCCTACGCCAAATGGCGTACCGGTAAGCACTACATCCCCTGGTAGTAGTGTCATCACCTGACTAATGTAGGAAACTAGGACATCAGGGGGAAATACCATCTCATCAATACAAGCAGATTGCACAGGAGTGCGATCGTCATTCAAGAAAGTCTGTAACCTCGCACCGGGATTTACTTCGCGCACAATCCAAGGACCTAGGGGACAGAAGGTATCAAAACCCTTGGCGCGAGTCCATTGGCCATCCTGTTGTTGTAAGTCCCTTGCCGTGACATCGTTAGCGACAGTATAGCCCCAAATTTTAGTTTGGGCTTCTTCTGGTGTGCAGTCACAAGTGCGATCGCCAATTACTAGTGCTAGCTCACCCTCGTAGTCCACCCGCTGGGACTGCGGAGGATACTTAATCTGTGTTTCCGTAGGAATAATAGACGTTGATGGCTTGAGAAATATTAATGGTTCTTTGGGGACTGTAGATCCCATTTCCTGAGCATGGTCTGCATAATTCTTCCCTACCGCCACTACTTTTGAGGGCGCACATGGGGTGAGAATTTGATAATTTTCCGGTTCTAGAATTAAATCCGTGGGTTGTCCTTCTAACCAGGGAGGAGCATCTAACACCTGCACGCTCAGGGATAGTTGTAGCAATCCATAGTAAATCTTGCCTTCTAGATTTTGAACTCGCACATAGCGCTGCGCCATAAACTTGATGAATATCCTTTTGTTTGCGATTACCAGCTGCTTTAGATTTTAGATTGGATCTAAAATCTAAAATCTAAAATCTAAAAATTGGCGCATTTGGCTCATAATTTTGCTGAAAAACTGATAAGATTATAATTCCTTGTTGCTGAGATGTTGATAATTATTAGTATCAGTGGTGATATTTTTGTATCAAATCACATCAGCAGCCCTTTGTCCATAAGGTGACTGAAAATCATGTCTATAGTTTACGAAACAATTTACATTCTCCGTCCAGACCTAGGAGATGAACAGGTAGAGCAAGCAATTGCTAAATACCAAAACTTGCTGACTGAACAAGGTGCTGAAAACATCGAAATTCAAAACCGTGGTAAACGTCGCCTAGCTTATGAAATTAAAAAGCATCGGGATGGCATTTATGTTCAAATGAACTACACAGGCCCCGGAAATGCCATCGCTGTTATGGAACGTGCTATGCGTTTGAGTGAAGAAGTAATTCGTTACTTGACCATTAAGCAGGAACTACCAAAGGAAACAGCACAAGCAGAAGCAGAAGCAGAACAGACAGAAGCTGTTGCTGTCTAACAAGGCAATGTCACACTTGCGTAGCTGATCCCTTGAAAACAAGAATCCCCGAGTTTTTAATTCGGGGAATTTCAACGTTACAATCTGACCATAGGTGAATATATCAAGCCACCACTAGATTTTTATCATGGCTGTGAGTGAAAATATCCTCATAAGTATCAAAAATTTCAAATACTGAGTCCAGCTGTGTTAGCTCCAAAATTAATCTCACCGGAGCTTGTACGTTACACAAAACTAGACGACAATTATTTTCACGCGCAGAAGTTAGTCCATTGATGAGGGGGACTAATCCTGAACTGTCCATGAAATCTACTTCTGACATATCAAGAACCCAGAGTTGATGAGGCCGGGGTACCACTTCAAGCATCTGTTTGCTAAAAGCCATTCCACCTTGCAAGTCTATACTGCCGTGGGGCTTAAATAAAACTACTTGATCTTGTGAGATAATCATGAATTTAACAAACTAGTTGGAACACGTGACAGAACAGAAATTTGACATCAATACTGATTCGGTTTCAACGACAAAATCACTGTTTTATCTTTAAAATGTCGTATAATTTATTATGACTCATATAAGTATACGCATGATTGTTTACTAATTTCGGTATCAAGGGTATCTTTTACCATATCTTTATATCTTACCATACCATTGATAAATATTTAATAAAAACTGCTAAATAAAGTTGCATAAATATACATTTAATGCTTGGGGATGGAGTCAAGGTTTGGAGAGACGTGTAAATCTGCATCTAAAAATCTCCTTGACAAGTAAGTGGCAATCTGGAAATTTCAATTGTGGAAGCAGCTTGATTGACACCTCAGCCATAGAAGCGCCAAGATATATAAAAGGTAAAAAATTGTAAAGGCGGCGGTGCGGGATGTCTGTTGATCTGATTTCACTAGAAAACATCCAGGAATTTGCTCACCAGTATGGTTACTGGGCAATTTTTTGGGGAATTTTGCTAGAAAATTTGGGCATTCCTCTTCCTGGTGAAACCGTAACCCTAGTGGGCGGGTTTCTCTCCGGTAGTGAGGAACTAAACTATTGGTTAGTTCTTAGTGATGCCGTTGCAGGTGCTGTCATTGGTGGTGCTTGCGGCTATTGGCTTGGTAAATGGGGCGGCTGGCCTTTTCTAGTAAAAATAGGTAAACTCTTTCGGATTTCCGATGAGCGGTTATTGAATATTAAAGATCAATTTAGTGAAAATGCGACTAAAGCCGTATTTTTTGGGCGTTTTTTCGCATTGTTACGGATTTTTGCCGCACCACTGGCTGGTATAGCCGAAATGCCTTTCAGAAAATTCTTTTTGTACAACTTAGCAGGAGCCACCGCCTGGGCCAGTCTCATGGTAACCTTAGCTTTCTTTGCTGGTAGAGTTGTCTCCCTAGAACAACTAGTTGCTTGGGTGAGTCAATTTGCGATCGCAGCCTTACTAATCCTTGTTACCTTGATTGTCATACCCATCTGGTTAGAATCCCGCCAGGTCAAGGGCGCGGCCGGTGAGTAAGTAGGTGAGTAGGTCACAATACAGTTCAGTTAAGGGTAAGAAGCTTATTAGTGATGTGAAACTTCGGAGCTTCTACTCGTTTTCCAATACCTCTGTGTTTTGGCTTTTTAGAACAAAACTTTGATACAGGTTTTTTCACAACCCTGGGGTTAGTACGGTGAATTCGTTCGGGTAACAACGTATCCAGAATCTCTATGGTTAACCAATCGAAAAAAGGGGGAATTCTTCTGGCTGTAAGCGTTGAAACTTAGGAATAGCACGACGA
Source organism: Anabaenopsis arnoldii (assembly GCF_028331025.1). Lineage (NCBI taxonomy): Bacteria > Bacillati > Cyanobacteriota > Cyanophyceae > Nostocales > Nodulariaceae > Anabaenopsis > Anabaenopsis arnoldii. The sequence continues at coordinate 22,164 of NZ_JAQMUH010000171.1, forward strand.
ATGACCCCTAATGTTCCTGTAAAACTCAGACGTAATGGTGGAACCCCGGCAGTAGTTGCGGCTTGAAACATTAACACCCTGACTGACCAATGTCCCAACAACCAGCCATATATTTCCTGCACTACTTCGCGTGGTGTTTGGGAACGAACGTGAGTTTTTCGCACTAAAAGGTGTATTTTCAATTCATCAATGGTATTTTCTACTTCCCAACGCTGATGATATTCTCTAGCTAACAACTGTGCCGGAAATTTTTCAATATCTAATAAGCTAGTAATCAAGCGATATGGCGGTAAGCGAAGCCATACCGTAGGCTTATCGCTTGTTCAATTGCCGTTGCTGGAATAGCCATCTCGATTGCTTTGAGCAAGTCACCATTTTGTATATCGGGACACACCAACGAAAAATCTCTCAGATGCACCACACTTAATTTCCATTCTTGGGAACAATGCTTAATTTACATGACTTTGAGGCTTAACTGAACCGTATTGACACCCACCCAACCACATACCTTTGATATGACACAAGTTTCCTAGCCCCAATGTCGGAGCCGTATCTTACCACCATATTCTGAGTTTTGGGTAGTGTGAGAAGACACTATTTCTCAAGTGATATAAACTAGAGATTAATTGGTTTTAGAAAGCACCAAAAGTATGTATAACTGGAAACGATTCTGGTGTTCAACCACAGGAAATATCAGGCTTGACTATGGTGGATTTTTAGATGACCCAGAATCAGAATATGGGCGTTTGGCTAATGCTGAGGTAGTTTCATTTAGCAAAATATCCCATATTTCCTGCCTAATACTGTTGGGTGAACCAGGTCTTGGTAAGACCACAGCAACTCAGGAAGCATACAAGCAAGTTCGTGACCAAGTACGTGAATCCGAAGATACTTGTTTGTGGTTTAATCTCGGTGATTATGATTCTAAAGAAGATTTGTGTGAGGCCATTTTTCGCAACGAAACATTTACAACTTGGCTGCACGGACATCATAAACTACATCTGTTTCTCGATAGTTTAGATGAAGGTTTACTCTCGATAAAAATACTTGTCAGAATTTTAAAGAACGAGATAAAAAATCTTCCTACAGATCGCCTTTATTTTCGGATTACTTGTAGAACATCAGTTTGGTTAGAAAGTTCTAGCTTGGAGCAAAAACTTAAGGACAAATGGAAAGAAGCTAGTACAGGAATATACGAACTAGCCCCCTTACGCAGGATAGATGTTACTGAAGCTGCTCAAGCGAATGGTGTAAATTATGAAAAATTTATACAGGAAATTTTAAATAGAGAAGCTACTCCACTCGCTATTAAACCAGTTACATTAAAATTCCTCCTCAGCACCTATTCTAAAAATGAACAATTTCCTCCTTCTCAAAAAGAACTATATGAGCAGGGTTGTCTACACTTGTGTAAGGAAGTTAACCCAGACCGTCTAGAGTCAGGATTCAGAGTTAGATTAAATGAGTATCAGCGTTTAATAATAGCAGGCCGTATTGCGGCTGTGATGATTTTTGCTAACCGATCTGCTATTTGGACAAGTCCGGAACTGACAGATATACCTAATTCAGATATAGCTATTCTGGATTTATGTGTAGGCAAAGAAAGTATTAATCAGCAAGATTTTTTTGTCGAAAAAGATGATATCCGCGAAGTTTTATCTGTTACAGGTTTATTCTCTTCTCGCGGCACTAATCGTATGGGTTTTGCTCACCAAAGCTACGCTGAATTTCTTGCAGCATGGTATTTGGTTCAGCATAAGATACCGTTAGTTCAAGCAATGAGTCTGATTGTTTCACCTGAAGACCCAGAACGCAAATTAGTTCCTCAGCTTCATGAAACTGCTGCATGGTTAGCTAGTATGAAGACTGATATTCTTCAGGAAATTGTCAAAACTGACCCAGATGTATTGTTGCGAAGTGACATTCCTACAAATGCAAAATTTCGTGAACAAATAGTCGATAACTTACTGAAGCATTACGATAATGGTAAACTATTTAATCGAGATTTTGGTAGTTATATAAGATATAAAAAACTTAAGCATCCTGGACTAGCTGAACAACTGCGTCCATATATTCAAGACTCTTGTAAGCAATTTGAAGCGAGGTATCAAGCGATAGACATTGCTAAGGTCTGTGAGGTATGCGAACTTCAGGAAGATTTAGTTAATTTAGCACTCTTATCATCCCAAGCTATAGACCTGAGAGCTAACGCCGCAATGGCTATTTGCTCAATTGGTGATTTAAATACAAGATTAAAATTAAAGCCTCTAGCTGTTGGTGAACTTACAGAGGATGGGGATGACCAACTTAAAGGATATAGTCTAGAAGCAGTCTGGCCAGAACACTTAACAGCAGAAGAATTATTTAACGCTATTACTCCACCCAAAAGGAGGAATTTTTCTGGCGGGTATCGGAGGTTTCTTAATTATGAACTTGTAGCGAAACTCCGGCCAAATGATTTAGTGATAGCACTCAATTGGGTTGAAAAGCAGGGAATTAGATGTTTTGGATATCCATTTGAAAAACTAGCAGATGAAATTATTAGGACTTACGCAACTGGCACAGGCGATCGCTACGCAGAGCTTGCATCTGTGTGTAGCAATCGCTAAATGAAAGCACATTGGTATTATATAAGTGATGTCAATGGCACGGGGGGATGCCTAGTGCAGTTGATAGTAGA
>NZ_JAQMUH010000172.1:0-6025 GCF_028331025.1 Anabaenopsis arnoldii
TGGTCAGTCCTGTATCTATGATGACTCGAAGAGTTATCCCCGCCCAGGGATGGGTAGTTAATGCTCAAGGAGATGTGGTTTTAGTGGCTGCTCCTAGGGGAAATCACCCTCACCGAGTTGATGCTGCTACGGCATATTGTCGGTAAATTTGATATTCCCTGGGTTTCCTGATCATGGTGAGTCTGAAGGTGCTTTTGTCAACCCCACTGATGTCAACAATTCCAGCCAATACTGGTTAATCTGGGGATCATTGGGGCGTTGACGGTGTAAATCAGCTAAAATACTCACAAAATTTTCCCACAGTCCAGCGGTGGCATAAAGCATTGCCTGATCTAAAGGTTCCGTGGTCTGTTGCACCTGAGAGTAAAGATTAGGATCTTTGACTACCTCAATCTTACCTTTTAAGTACAAATCTGAAGGACTAGAAGAATCACAAATGATGGAAAGTTTCCAAGTATATGCACGGTCTGCTGTTAATGGTGCTTCACTAGTAGGTATTTTGATACTCACAATACCTGCTTTGGCTCCCCCATCAAAGGTCTTTGTATACAGGTTTTGAGGTATTTGATCATCCCTGAGCAGAAATTCCAGTCTTTGTATTGCTGTGGTAGTTTCAGGAATGTAGAACCAGAATTGGGGATGGTCTGACGTGGTTCGCTGCTTTCCATCTTGTTCGTGGGCGGGGATGAGGGAAACAGGAAACTGCTCATCCGGGAAACATTTTTCCTCTTCATTTGTAAGCAATTCAGGTAGACGTGTACCTGCAGGAGTGGTTCTGCTAGGTCTGCCTTCCGGGAATATAATTACATTGCCACCGGGTTGAATATAAGCTTCAATATTCCTGATGGCTTCTGCGGCTTGGCGATCGCCCGGACGTGCTGCTAATGCTTGCTGGAAATATATTAAAGCTTGGCGATATTCCCTGTCAGCAATTTTTGCATAACCAACTTGCATATATTCGTCATAGCTGGAGATGCTCTTAACTACGTGGTCAGGTTGATGTGTTGCTAAGACTGGAGTAGGAGGGATAAAACCTAGGGGTAAACAGAAGCAGCCAGTCAATAGACAGTGTAGCCAAATTTGATATTTCATACAAGAACTACTTAACTGGTAATAGAGATTTTGTCACCATAGCTGCAGATGGGGAACCCTGCTAAAATACTTAACACTATATTGATTTGTATTAAATGTGACAGTGAACAGCCTTGAGGCTGTTCACTCTTGACTGTTAATTAATTACTTATGCTTCGTCTAAAGCCGCAATACCAGGTAAGATTTTACCTTCTAACAGTTCCAAGCTAGCGCCTCCACCGGTGGAGATGTGGCTCATTTGATCAGCTAAACCGACCTTTTCCACAGCCGCCACTGAGTCACCACCACCGATGATTGTGGTTGTACCAGTTTTACCGATTTCTGCGAGAGTATGAGCGATCGCTTCTGTACCGGTAGCAAATTTATCAAACTCAAACACACCCATAGGGCCGTTCCAAATCACAGTTTTGCAATCAGCCAAAGCTGCTTGGAAAACCTTCACAGAGTCGGGGCCAATATCCAAACCCATACCATCAGCGGGAATATTTTCAATACTGACAGTTGTTGCATTAGCATCGGGGGCGAACTTATCTGCTGAGACGATATCTGTAGGTAACAAGAAGGTAACGCCACGTTCTTGAGCTTTAGCTTCCAAAGTCTTGGCCAGTTCTAATTTATCTTCTTCTACCAAAGACTTACCAACACTTAAACCCCGGGCTTTATAGAAGGTGAAAATCATCCCGCCACCGATGATCAGCTTATCGCATTTTTCCAGGAGAGTTTCAATCACACCTATTTTGCTGGAAACCTTGGAACCGCCAATAATTGCCGCCAAAGGACGTTGGGGATCTTCAATAGCACTCTGTAAGTACTGTAGTTCCTTCTCGATCAAATATCCCCCCACAGAAGGACTCAAGTAGTGAGTTACACCTTCAGTCGAAGCGTGGGCGCGGTGTGCTGTACCAAAAGCATCATTCACATAAAAGTCAGCATTAGCTGCCAGTTTTTTAGCAAATTCTGGGTCGTTTTTCTCTTCTTCCTTGTAGAAGCGGACATTTTCGAGTAGCAGAACTTGTCCATTTTGTAAAGCTGCAACTTGAGCAGCAACCGCATCGCCGATACAGTCATCAGTTTTGACAACTTCTTGACCTAGCAATTCCGAGAGACGTTTAGCAACTGGGGTTAAACGCAGCTTGTCATCCACACCCTTGGGACGACCAAAATGGCTAGCTAGAATTACCTTAGCTCCCTTCTGGGTCAAATCTTGGATAGTGGGCAAAGCAGCGCGAATGCGAGTATCATCTGTGATGTTGCCTTGGTCATCGACAGGGACGTTAAAATCAACCCGTACTAAGGCACGTTTACCTGATATATCACTTGCAGACAAATTTGCTAAAGTTTTTTTCGACATTATGATAGACTCTCCTGATTAGCCTTTTGTTATTGTTTTGAAAGTGGAACCATCAAGATTTTACGAGCAAGCAGTGATGCGTAAATCCCCCGTTATTTATGCGGGGCATATTAAGCTAATGACTGATTTGATTCTGTCGTGAAATGCTAAAATTATCATAGCGGTAAAGCGTACACTTAAAAAGCGTGCGCTTGAGAACTGCCAGGGCGGTAGGTGAGTTCCACGGTGTTAACTTGTGGACTCGCAGAGGCGGACTTTTGCACAGTGAAGCAAGGGTAAACACTAAATCTCCTTAGTTAGGTGAGTGTCAACGTAGTCAGGGGTGCTAAGTGACAGAGATGTTTAAAACAGTACTATTTCCAATTGATCAAAGCCGGGAAGCGCGAGAAGCTGCTGATGTAGTTACCAACGTTGTGCAGAAGTACGGTAGTCGCTTGGTGCTGCTGTCTGTGGTGGAAGAACCAGTCACGGATGTACCCAGTCCAGATCCCATGAAGTCGTCAGACCTTGTCTCTCAATTGCTGGAAAATGCGCGATCTTTGTTTTCTCAGCAAGGAATTCAATGTGAGATTCTGGAAAAACAGGGGAAACCAGCCTTTACTATCTGCGATGTGGCTGATGACATCGGGGCAGATTTAATTATCATGGGTTGTAGAGGATTAGGTTTGACTGACGAGGGAGCAAGTGATAGTGTTACTACGCGTGTAATTAATCTTTCTCCTTGCCCAGTGCTAATTGTGCCTTAATCTTGCCAAGACGCGATGAATCGCGTCTACCTACATTCGATCCCCAATAGCACTTTTGCTGCCTAAAATTCTTTGGTTGCGTAACATCTCTCCATCTTCGCCGGTCAAATAGTTCGGTTATCCCGCTACTTGTCAGCAACTGAAGAGGGGGTTTTTGCGTCACTATGGATATAGTTAGTAAGATTTGTGTAAATTATTTTTTTTGTCAACGAAACAGTTTTCAATTATAATTGAAAGATTTACCTGAGTTACTTTACTATCTGCTTGATTTGTCTTAGTATAGGATAAGTAGAAATCATATCGACTTCAGATTTTACAATTGCACATCGCGGCCGAGGATAAAAAGAATTTACGCCAATAACCAAGTGTGCTTCTAGGAGACTTCAAAATTCAGGGAAGGTAAGGGAACCTATATCGGGTAGGGGTATTCTTAATCTTTCATAGGCGGTGTATGAATTGACTTCTTTTGGTAGCGCCCTATGTTCCGTGATATGTTTACTACCTTTCCAAACCAGATTTAGTTATTCAAGATCCGTTGTATTTACGGAGTAGAGGACAACGCACCAATGGCTATTGTTAAAACCAAAACCGAAAACCTCAATACCAAATTCACGGCTGATATGGTCAGAACCTATCTGCGGGAAATTGGTCGGGTACCACTGCTAACGCGAGAAGAAGAGATTATTTTTGGCAAGCAGGTACAACAAATGATGACCCTTGTGGAGGCTAAAGACTCCTTAGGGCAGGAGCTAGGTCATGAACCTAGTTTAGCAGAGTGGGCAGCCCATGTTAACCAAACGGAAACACAGATCACACACTCTGTCACCCTAGGTAAACGGGCCAAGCAAAAGATGATTGAAGCCAACCTGCGTTTGGTTGTGGCCATCGCCAAGAAATACCAAAAGCGCAACATGGAGTTTTTGGATTTGATCCAGGAAGGAACTCTAGGATTAGAAAGGGGTGTAGAAAAGTTTGATCCCACCAGGGGTTATAAGTTCTCCACCTATGCTTACTGGTGGATTCGCCAAGCGATTACCCGGGCGATCGCCCAGCAAGGTCGGACTATTCGGTTACCGATTCATATCACCGAGAAACTCAACAAAATCAAAAAAGTACAGCGGGAATTGGCGCAAAAGTTGGGGCGATCGCCGAATCCTGCGGAAATTGCGCAAGAGTTGGAACTAGAGCCGATGCAGATTCGGGAATACCTGAATATGGCGCGTCAACCAGTGTCCTTAGATGTGAAAGTCGGCGATAACCAGGATACAGAATTGCAAGAAATGCTCGAAGATGAAGGACCATCTCCTGAGTATTACACCACCCAAGAGTTCTTGCGTGAAGACCTGAATAACTTGTTGGCAGAACTTACCCCCCAACAAAGACAGGTTTTAGCCCTGCGCTTTGGTTTAGAAGATGGTCATGAAATGTCTTTAGCTAAGGTGGGTGAACGCTTAAATCTTAGCCGTGAGCGCGTCCGTCAGCTAGAACATCAAGCTCTTGCTCATTTGCGCCGTCGTCGCGCCAATGTTAAGGAGTATGTTGCTAGCTAAAAGCAGATAGCTTGCGGTGACGCGCCTCCTGAAGTCAGGGGGCGATTTTTTATCTTGTTTTTCCACGAGGGATGGTGTTAATTAAAACTCAATCCCAGCTTGGGCCTTCACTCCTTGATCCCGGAAAGGATGTTTAATCAGAGTCATTTCCGTGACTAAATCTGCTCGCTCGATTAAAGCAGGGGGTGCGCCTCGACCTGTGAGAATTACGTGCTTGTTGGGTGGTTTTTCTGCTAACCCTGCTAAAACTTGATCTACTTCTAAATAGCCCATTTTGAGGGCGATATTGATTTCATCGAGCAACACTAACTGAAATTCTGGATTGCGAATATATTCTAATGATTTCTCCCAAGCAGCGCTGGCTTTGTCAAGGTCGCGATCGCGGTCTTGAGTTTCCCAGGTAAAGCCTTCCCCCATAGCGTGAAATTCTATCTGGTTTTCCCAAAAGCTGAAAACCTTTTTTTCTGATGGTTCCCAAGCACCTTTGATAAATTGCACAATCGCTACTTTATACCCATGACCGAGCGATCGCAACACCATACCCAAAGCCGCAGTGGTTTTACCCTTACCATTACCAGTATTAACTATAATTAAACCTTTTTCTGGTACAGCCTCTGCTATACGGCGATCCTGTACCTCTTTGCGCCGCTGCATCTTGTGGCGGTATTGTTCATCAGTTAAGTTAGTTAGGGTTGAGGACATGATTTCGTCTATTAAGCGTTCAATTTCTCTATCTGAGTTTAACTCTTCTGGTGTATCGCTTTTCATCAACCTTACTTATCAAATATGAATTTTCTCACCCACAGCAGGGTTATAGGACGAAGGGGTTAGTCTTGAAAAGACTGGATTTATTCAGGTGAGTGACTACGTGTTGTTTCATTTAATTCTCTTGAGAAATTATTTTGGAACACTATATTAATTCCTGATCATATGGCTTGGAGATCATGAAAAATGTAGATATTCAACATTTTTGTAGGATTTAATTAACTAAATTTTGGGAGAATCTGAGAGGATGTTTGATAAGTTTTCAACAGGTAATTTTTATCTTAGGGAACAGGGAACACACCGAACAGGGAACAGGGAACACCGAAGGATTGGGGAGCACCGAAGGATTAGGGAATGGGAAGGATTGGGGAACACACAAAAAACAATCAAATCCAGTCCCCTCCCCTTAAAAGGACAAGACAAGGTGGACAAGGTGGACTAGGTGACAAGGGAGAAAAACAGTACAAAGTCTGTATTCTTAGTAAGAAAAATAGCCCCTTAAAAGACCATTGTCCGGATAA
>NZ_JAQMUH010000173.1:0-20833 GCF_028331025.1 Anabaenopsis arnoldii
AAATCAAGCATAATTTGCTGTCTAATTATTTAATACAGCAACTCAAACGCCCAAGTATTCCTATGTGCTTGGTTTAATTGAAATTGTCCCGTGGCGCGGCTCCCTCCGCTCCCTATTTGTGCCAGTTGCGTAAGTCCTGACTATGAGAGTATCATCTACTGAGAATATCTTGAAACCATTTTTCAACGCGATCGCCCATTGCCGCCAGTGAATATACAACTTCTGCTTGCTGGCGACAAACTCGACGGTCAATCGTATGTAAATCCTTGATAGCATCTATTAAACCTTGCACACTATCTGGTTCTACCAAAAACCCAGTTTTACCATCTTCCACAATTTCTACTAACCCACCCCGACGATAAGCAATCACCGGAACTCCGCAGGCTAAAGCTTCAATTGCTACATTGCCAAAGGCTTCTACCCAACGTGGGGTAAATAACAAAGCTTGACATTGCCCCAATTCCTGTTGTAATTTTGATGTTGTTACAAATCCTTTGTATTCTATCTGTGCATCTGGATAGTCTTGACAAACTTGTTGCCAGTATTCCTCATTTTGGAGTAAACCAAATATTTTCAGAGGCATTCCCAGAGAATTTGCTGCTGCTACTGCATCTTCTAAACCTTTTTCTGGTGCTATGCGTCCTACCCAAGCCAAACTATTACCAGGTTGATCACAAAACTGATACAAGGATAAATCCAAGCCATTGAGGACACAGACACATTTTTCAGCACAGGCAAAAGTTGCCGCTTGGGCTTGAGAGTGGACACCAATAGACCCTGGAAACCTAGTTGCTACCTGTGTAATCATTTCGTCCATAGCATCAAGTAAAGAACTCATACTAATCAGATGAGCAACTGGACGATCAAAAAATTGTGTTAAATATAATGGCAACCAGTCATAGCTAAAATTCAAAATCAAATCATAATTTCCCTGCACTTGATAAGCATAAGTCCACATATTAGCCAAAACTGAATTGTGGGGAATGCAAATTGGCTCATCACGCTTTTGATCTTGGGCTGGGTTTTGTGTGTTGCCGGGTATTTCTATCAGAGGTAATGAATCACTCAGAGAACCTTTGGGAGCGACAATATCTATTGTATGTCCCCGTCGCAACATTTCCTTAACAATATTCGGCATAGTGAGTTCTATTCCACCACCCAACCCTGAACCCAAAGCACCAACACCAGTAGACATGAATAATAATTTGTAAGACTGATTAATCATCATCAATATCCTCAAATAAAAATTGCAGTTATCATCATACATGAGTCATTCTACAAATTATAGCTATAGCCATCAAAATTAGGAGGTAAGGGCTTTCTTTTGAAGAGGATAAACTATATGCAAGTCCCCACTCGCTGGGGACATTATTTGAATGGAAACAGAGTATCAACCTGTTCTCTGTGCACAGAAGTTACAAGGTCCCCACTCGCTGGGGACATTATTTGAATGAATACGGTTAACGGTTGACGGTTGACGGTTGACTGTTGACTGTTGACTGTTGACTGTTGACGGTTGACGGTTGACGGTTGACGGTTGACGGTTGACGGTTGACTGTTGACTGTTGACTGTTGACACAAGATAACCAACTTGTCGGGGATCTTTCCCACTGAAGAAACTAATAAAAAATGAAGTCTGAAGGCTGAAAAAATCATACTTCCTACTTCACCTTTTTTTGATACCAAATTCTAACTTTATGCTAGCGAAACATACTACTTACTGAAGTATCTTCATGAATTCGCCAAATGGTTTCCCCTAACAGGTTAGCTACTGACAGGGTTACTAGTTGAGGAAAGCGATCGCATTCTGGTATAGGAATAGTATTAGTAACTATCACTTCTTCAAACAGACCACTAGATAAACGTTCCTTAGCTGGTGGGGAAAACACCGCATGAGTTGCACAAGCATAGACTTGACGCGCCCCCTGTTGACGCAGTAGTCGCGCGCCTTCGGTAATTGTACCGCCAGTATCAATCATGTCATCTACCAGAATGGCTGTTTTACCCTTCACATCACCAATGACATTCATCACTTCAGCGACATTATGGGCTTGACGACGTTTATCGATAATAGCCAGGGGTGCATCATCGAGCTTTTTAGCAAATGCTCTGGCTCTTGCTACACCGCCGACATCGGGAGAGACAACCACAATATCTGACAGTTGTTTACTCGCCAAATAATCAAAAATGACTGGGGAACCGTAAACATGATCAAAAGGTATGTCAAAATAGCCTTGAATTTGCGCTGAGTGCAAATCCATAGCTAAAACCCGACTAGCGCCGGCTTTAGTAATCAGGTTAGCCACCAATTTGGCTGTAATTGACTCTCTACCTGCGGTTTTGCGGTCAGCGCGAGCATAGCCATAATAGGGAATTACTGCGGTTATCTGTCGTGCGGAAGCGCGACGACAAGCATCAACCATAATCAGCAATTCCATTAAGTTGTCGTTAACGGGTTTACAAGTTGGTTGGATTAAATAAACATCACAACCCCGGATAGATTCTTGAATTTGAACATATAGTTCCCCATCCGCGAACCTTTTACGAATCATTGGCCCCAAGTCCATCCCCAGGTAACGAGCGACTTCTTGAGACAGTGGTACATTAGCAGAGCCAGAAAATAGTCGCAGGCGATGATTTTCTGTCACCCCTGTGATATCTGGTTGTACCTTTAAACTGGCAGAACTGAGCACAGCAGATCCTCGATGTGCATTCATGGCAATATTATCATTAGATATTTAGTAGATTTAACTCTCATGCGGTAAAAAAACTTCTGTGAGTTTTTCTTAAGCTTTCATACAAACTTTAAACATTTCTCAATATATTTACTTGTGGCAGATATGGCAGTCTTGTTGATGGATAAACCATTGTCAGAACAGATGCAGCAACACTGGCTCATAATTTCTTGCGGGAAGGTAAAATATTTATGGCATACTCTTATGATACTAGCTGGAAAATTATAAACTGGGTGAGGAAATTTTGGATCGTAAATCACCCCAAAAATGTTTAGGTGTGACTAGGGTAGAGAATATATTACAATTGGCTTAATATGTGCATATTTAGAAAGTAATCGCCGAAGAGATTGTTAAACACATTGTTAAACACATTATTTATTACTGGTACTGATACCGACGCTGGCAAAACTGTTTTAACTACGGCTTTGGCGGCTTATTACCAAAAGTATTACCCCCAGCGTACTTGGGGAATCATGAAACCCATCCAGTCAGGTACGGGCGATCGCGAATTATATCAAAGGTTATTTTCTTTACAACAGTCATCGGAGGAAATTACCCCTTTATATTTTAACGCTCCTCTAGCCCCCCCCATCGCCGCCGCCAAGGAAAATCGCTCTGTGGATTTAGCCTTAGTATGGCAAGCTTTCACTCAATTGCGATCGCAGCGTGATTTTGTTTTCGTAGAGGCTTTAGGGGGTTTAGGTTCACCGATTACCGATGAGTTGACCGTGGCTGATTTAGCCGGTGATTGGCGTTTACCTACAGTCTTAGTAGTACCAGTCCGACTAGGTGCGATCGCCCAAGCGGTGGCTAATGTAGCATTGGCTCGGCAATCCAAGGTACATCTCAAAGGTATTATTCTTAACTGTGTGCAACCCCGGAATGAGGAGGAAATTGCTGATTTAACCCCGTCAGATTTAATTCAATCTTTAACCAATACACCGGTTTTAGGTTGTTTACCTTACTTAGATAATCTAGCAGATTTAGATCAACTTGCCCATGTAGCCTCAAATCTCCAGTGGGAAAGATTGAGGTAATTAGGAATTTTGCCCTAAGAGGATGTTTGTCAAGTCATGATTAGTGTATCGAATATTATTTGAACCCACTCTAACCGGAGGGTTAGGGTGGGGTGTGTTGGGTGTATTGGGTGTGTTCCCCATTCCCCATTCCCCATTCCCTGTTCCGGTGTTCCCTGTTCCCCTGAGAGTTTCCAGTTTTATGCAAGTTGAACTTTTTAACCAAGAGTACACTGGGAAAATATCTTCATTTAACCTTACTCAAACGACCTGGACTTGATTAATTATGGTTTCTAGTTTTCCCGATTCTGCTGTTGATTTATCTGCTGTTCGTCTAGAAATTCGCGCCTTACAACCCCAACTAGTAGAATGGCGCAGACAACTACATCAAAAACCAGAGTTGGGCTTTCAAGAACGACTCACAGCAGAATTAGTTTCTCGCAAGTTGCAAGCATGGGGGATTGACCATGAGACAGGTATAGCGGAAACTGGTATTGTAGCCATAATTAAGGGTAATCAACCCGGCGCACAGAAAGTATTAGCCATTCGTGCTGATATGGACGCTTTACCCATTCAAGAACTAAATGATGTCAGCTATAAATCCCAACATGACGGCGTGATGCACGCTTGCGGACATGATGGACATACGGCGATCGCCCTGGGTACAGCTTACCACTTACACAAGCACCGTCACAACTTGAGTGGCACTGTCAAAATCATCTTTCAACCTGCGGAGGAAGGACCGGGGGGAGCCAAACCGATGATTAAACAGGGGGTACTCAAAAACCCCGATGTAGATGCCATCATTGGACTGCACCTATGGAATAATTTACCATTAGGTACAGTAGGAGTGCGCCCAGGGGCGTTAATGGCATCTGTAGAATGTTTTAATTGTACCATTTTAGGTCAAGGTGGACATGGTGCTATGCCCCATCAAACCATTGATTCTATTGTAGTTGCTGCCCAAGTTGTCAATGCCCTGCAAACCATTGTCGCCCGGAACGTCAACCCCATAGATTCCGCCGTCGTCACAGTGGGAGAACTTCACGCCGGGACAAAACTAAATGTAATTGCTGATACCGCCCGCATGAGTGGTACTATCAGGTATTTTAACCCAGATTTAGCCGGATTCTTTCACCAGCGAGTTGAGTCAATCATTGCCGGGGTTTGCCAAAGTCATGGGGCAAAATATGATTTAGAATACTGGAGTCTTTACCCCCCCGTGATTAATGATGCTCATATGGCGGAATTAGTCAGGTCAGTAGCAGCGGCGGTAGTAGAAACCCCTTTAGGTATTGTCCCCACCTGTCAAACCATGGGGGGTGAGGATATGTCATTCTTTTTACAAGAAGTTCCTGGCTGTTATTTCTTCCTGGGTGCTGCTAACCCCCAGAAAAATCTGGCTTATCCCCATCATCATCCCCGATTTGATTTTGATGAAACAGCCTTAGCCATGGGTGTAGAAATATTTGTGCGTTGTGTGGAGAAATTTTTAAGCAATGAGTAATGTTGCTCCTTGGCGCAGTGCGATCGCCCGTGGACTGCATCAAAATCGCAGCCTTGTATACTCTCGTTACTTCCAACTAGCCACAGTGAAAGAAAACGGTCGCCCTGCAAATCGTACCGTGGTTTTTCGTGGTTTTTTGGAAGATAGTAACCAGGTAAAATTAATTACCGATGGACGCAGTGAGAAAATCAACCACATCCAACAACAACCCTGGGCAGAAATTTGTTGGTACTTCCCCAACACCAGGGAACAATTTCGCCTTTCTGGGTGCTTAAAGATAGTGGGAAGTGAGGATAATAATTCTCTCCTCCAACAAGCGCGGATGAAAACTTGGCAACAACTAAGCGATGGGGCGCGGTTACAATTTGCTTGGCCTCATCCGGGTAAACCCAGGATAGATCAACCAGAGGCCTTTAACCCACCTGCACCTCATCCCACCCAACCGGTAGGGAATTTTTACCTACTACTACTTGAACCTGTGCAGGTAGAGCATTTACAATTGCGTGGGGAACCACAAAACCGGCGAATTTACCGCCTAGATGGAGAGAAAAACTGGTTAGTTGAAGAACTTAACCCTTAAATTCCGGCACCATCGAGAAATTGCTGTATTTCTTTGTCTCTGAGGCTACACAAGGGCGCATCGGGGGGTAAATCATCGGGATTGGAGATCACAGAAACCGCCAAAACATGAGTTTTTGTCAGGGACTGACCATCTTTGAGGTTTTGGATTTCTGTTTCTAATGATGAAATCCGATCTACCAAGGCGCGAATTACTTGGGCTTCCGAGTCTGGTAAGTTGTTATGTTCTAGGGGAGCAACTCGCACCCCGGAACGATAAACAATACGACCCGGTACCCCCACCACTGTGCAATCACTAGGAACATCCCTGAGAACCACTGAACCCGCACCAATGCGGACATTATTACCAATTTGGATATTTCCTAATACTTTGGCTCCTGCGCCCACTACCACATTTTCCCCTAGGGTGGGGTGGCGTTTACCTGTTTGTTTACCAGTTCCTCCCAAAGTGACACCTTGATAAATCAGGGCATAATCCCCGATTATGGCTGTTTCCCCAATCACAACCCCCATACCGTGGTCAATAAACACACTTTGGCCAATTGTCGCCCCTGGGTGTATTTCCACTCCTGTGAAAAACCTACCTATATGGGAAATCAAGCGGGGTAAAAAGGGAACACCAATACTATGCAGCCAGTGCGCCAGCCGATGGAATATTAGGGCTTGCAAACCGGGGTAGCAAAATAAGACCTCTAGCCAGTTACGGGCGGCTGGGTCACGTTCAAAGATAATGCCAAAATCAGCGCGTAGTCTAGATAGCACGAGATAGTACCGATGCAAAAATGTTAACAATTGCTTGGGTTTTCTTCTGGCTTCATCCTGGAAATGTGGGGGGTAACCAGTCCACAAGCCAAACGACTAATCTAGCCGCTATTATGTATGGAAGTTTTTCCCACTCTGAGGCGTTACTAACGACTCTGTGTTTAGGTTGCTGCTCTCCCTGGGGAGGTGGAGGGTAGACCTCCGACAGCAACTGTTAAACAGCCATCATATAGGGTATTATAGCATATTTGAAAATCAATTAATCCAAAAATCGGAATAATACCCCGGTTTTGACCAATCCTTTCTCCTGACTGTAACTACTGAGAGTCAGCGATCGCAGCTTTTGCCAAAAAGACTTACCTACTATTTCCACTAACTGCAAACTGGGTACTTGACGCTCTAGGAGGGTGCGGCTTTTAGTCCAATCCAGATATACATACCCTTGATTGGGTTGGGGAATACCGACAATACTATCTTGGAAATGGCGATCGCCAATCATAGCAGCGTTCTTAGTTGTGATTAATGGGGCTAAAGTTTCTAAATTAGAAGCAAAGATTTCATAATTACCTTCATTGGTATGTACTCCCCGTACTTGAGCCTCAATATTAAATGATAGACCTTCTGGGGTATCGGTTTGTGTAGGAGTTAACTCAGCCCAAGCAAAGACAGTTTTTTGATTCCAGTTAAAAGAACTTACACTCAACCCTTGCTCGGAGGCGATGGTATCTAAACGAGCAATACCCCCTGGGACATCCTCTAATTTTTCCACCACAAACACCCAATTAACCCCCCCGACTCCAGGATGAGGTAAAACAGCTAAAGCATATTCTCCCTTTACCCAACTAAAAATATCCTCGGTCTTCACTCCCAGATTTTCTAATGGTTTTCCCCAGCTGGAAATAGCATCAGTCCCGGAAGCAAAAACAGCCGTTGTTGCTTGTTTCCAGAGTTGACCTAAATCACTATTGGGCAAATTATTTAAATTAGTACCAGAAATCACCAACCCAACCCCATCTGGTATATATGCTAACGCCCCTACATTTTGACTCAGGGGAGCAGAAACCGGCATAATTTCCGAGTCAGTGAGAAAGTTACTTTCTGCGAAAAGTCCTTGGGGATGTAAAGACAAAGAAATAAGTTGGCTATCAAAGGTTGCTGCTGGTAATTCTAAACCTTGCCATGCAGCCACAGCGGGAAGATTGAGAAAAGCCGTAGCTAGGGTGGCTTTAGGTAGCTGTTGTAGCGCTCTTTGGTAGCGGGAGGAACTAGACAAATTCAAATCAGGAGCTTGGACGTTATTGATTGCGTCTCGTAGCACCTTCGCATCATTAGCAAATAATACAAAGTCATCCACCACCGCAGCAGACAAAGCATTTACCTGGGAACTAGAATCAGATAGCAGCTTTACCCCTGCATATTTCTCTACCTCCAAGTTAGCCCCAGCCAATACCCGCCGAGAAAATAATAACTCTAAAAACTCCCGGCTGGTTTCTGGTTTCTTGGTTGCTAGTGCCATCAGATACCCTGGTTGCTGTCCGTTTTCTGGGTCGCGGTCAATATCTATGGTAGTCACCGCCAGGGTAATTTCATTACCTAGCCACGGTTTAATATCTTGTTTGTAATCTATGTCAGTCTTAGCTAATAAACTGGTTTTGAGTTGGGATAATTGTCCTTGACGCTCCCACAGGCGCTCAGGATTATTTAGTAAGGACACCATCACCGGCGCTACTTTGGAGACGAATATAGCGGCCTGGGGTTCAGAGGTAGAAGTAACAAGGTTAACCGGTGTCTTGGCGAAAAACCAGTAAAATAACCCTATGGCTATAATTACTAGTGCGATCGCCCCAGCTACCAAAAAACCAAAAAATGAGCGTTGGCTATTGACATTAGACATATTGACAGGGCTTTTATTTGTTTAACTTGGTTTTACTACTCCCTAGGGAATAGATGCTGATGTCAGGAAAAAAATTTTCTGTCACCATAAAGGGTATAGGTTGTTTACAAAAATCTCATGACAGGGAATCCTTCTGGTCAACTCATTACTCCAATTAGTGTAGAGGAACTGGCGCTGCGTCTGTCTTCTGGTGATCCAAGTATTCAGTTAATAGATGTGCGCGAACCCCAAGAAATAGCAACTGCTAGGATTGACGGGTTTGTGAATCTCCCCTTAAGCGAATTTGGGGACTGGAGTGACCAAGTCGCCACCATGTTTAATCCCCACGCTGAAACCCTTGTGTTATGTCACCACGGTATTCGCTCCGGACAAATGTGCCAGTGGCTAGTTGCTCAAGGTTTTACAAATGTTAAGAATATTAGTGGTGGTATAGATGCCTACTCTATCTTAGTTGATTCTTCTATTCCCCAATATTAAAATATTTCCAGATAGCATTGCCCAGGTGTAACTGATGATCACATCGCCGCAATGCTACTCTCAAGATCATACCGTCTGAGATGTCACTAATTAAGCATACATATGGCTTTTGGGTAAAAGTAATTTATACTACATATTATCCCAAACCGAGATGCAATAATACTTAAATAATCAAGTGCAAAATCAACTGAACTAATTAGATATTCTGCTACATTAATTAACTATTATTCAGATTTTTTGCTTTTAAAACCCTTTTTTTTCCACTTTTAAATCTGCCTTCAGCCAAACATACCCTATGCAAGTCCAGTTAACGAATCGACAACAGCATATACTTTGGGCAACAGTACGTCATTACATCGCCACTGCAGAACCGGTAGGTTCAAAAGCCTTGCTTGATGAGTATGACCTCGGTGTGAGTTCAGCCACAATTCGCAATGTCATGGGTGTGTTGGAAAAATCAGGATTACTTTACCAACCACACACATCCGCTGGACGCATACCCTCAGATTCCGGCTATCGTATTTATGTTGACCAGTTAATTACACCTTCTTTTCGAGATGCTACGCGAGCGGATATTTTAGCAAAAGAGGTAGAACTGGCCCTACAAAATCGCCTCCATTGGGAAGATTGGAGTTTGGAAGCGGTATTACAAGGTGCTGCGCAAATTTTAGCCACAGTCAGCGGCTGTATTAGTTTAATTACCATGCCCCAAACCACTATGGCAATTGTGCGACATCTGCAATTAATGCAAATTGAAGCCAACAAGATCATGCTGATTATGGTAACAGATGCTTATGAAACCCATTCCAAACTGATCAATTTATGCCCCCCAGGGGAAGAAGCCAAAGTTGACCCAGAGAAAATAGACCATGAATTACAGATAGTCTCTAATTTTTTGAATACCCACTTGCGGGGGCGCAGTCTGTTAGAATTAACTACCCTCGACTGGAGTGAATTAGATCAAGAGTTCCAACGCTATGGCCAATTCTTGAAAGATTCGGTCACAGAGTTCACTCGTAGCCATATGACACCAACTACAACCCAAATTCTGGTTAGGGGTGTGGCGGAAGTTTTGCGTCAGCCGGAATTTTCTCAATTACAGCAAGTACAAACCATTATCCACTTGCTTGAAGAAGAACAAGAGCAATTGTGGCCGTTAATCTTTGCTGAACCGGAAACCCAAGAGATGGGTAAGTCTAAGGTAACAGTCCGCATCGGTACAGAAAACCCCCTGGAGCCGATCCGCACCTGTACTTTAATTTCTTCTACCTATCGCCGGGGTATGCTACCTGTAGGGAGTGTGGGAGTATTAGGACCTACACGCCTGGACTATGAAAGTGCGATCGCAGTTGTCGCTGCTGCTGCTGATTACCTTTCAGAGGCTTTTAGTTAATTTTGTGGTTGATGATGCTCAGAAAAATTGGTTTTGGTTTACTATGGCTGGGATTTCTCAGCTATGCTTTTATTTTTGCTCCCCCTGATCACCCTGATACTTGGGAGTTAATTCAAAAACTTTCCCTGGGACAATGGCAAGATATTAACCCCCTAGTCATAGCATTATTTAACCTCATGGGCATCTGGCCTGTAATTTATAGTGCAGTACTTTTAAGTGATGGTACGGGTCAAAAAATCCCAGCTTGGCCTTTTGCAGCCGCATCTTTTGCTGTTGGGGCTTTTGCTGTGTTACCCTATTTAGCTTTACGCTCACCCAATCCGGAGTTCTCTGGGAAAAAGACTCTCTTGCTCAAGTTCCTAGATTCCCCTGTGACTGGTGTGATTTTAACTATCGTCGTGGTGATTCTCTTCGCCTATGGTTTCCAAGGAGAAGGGGAAAATTTTATACACCAGTGGCAAAGTAGCCGTTTCATTCATGTGATGAGTTTAGATTTCTGCTTACTTTGTCTGTTATTTCCCACATTACTGGGGGATGATATGGCGCGTCGGGGTGTGAAAAATCGGGGATTTTTCTGGTTAATAGCTTTAATTCCCTTATTCGGACCCTTAATTTATTTATCTGTGCGTCCCCCGTTACCGGAATTAAATACCTGATAAATTTGAGGTAGTTGCCACCAAGGAAGATGGGGGTATTCGTGATGTTCGTAATGGTAACCAAAATGGTAGCAAGTGATAAATGACCACCAAATAGGACGGCTAATAGTTTGGGAACGATGGGGGTTTTGATAACCTCCTAGGGGTTCACTATGGGGTAGAAAGGTGCCAAAATAGAATAATTGTAGGGAACTTAAGATTGAGGGAATTACCCAAAAATAATTGAGGTTATCCTCTGGCAGATGTCCGATATATTTTCCTAAGTTATAAATAATCATTAATGTGATGATTTGTCCCCAACTCCAGTAACCTTTCATAAAGTATAAATACCAAGCTAAGAAGTTCTTATATTTACCATTATGAAAATCTGGATCCTTAGCTGTGGCTGGATTATGGTGGTGTAACCAGTGCTTTTTTAACAGCTTGGGATAGGATAACAGCCCATACAGAAATAGGCACAATGAACCAATAAAATGGTTTATTTTCAGATTTTTGGGAAAAATTACCCCATGCATGGCATCATGGGCTGTAATAAATAATCCCGTATATAAAAATGTTTGCCAAAGTATCATTGGCAATAAGAGCCAGATTTTCCACTGGGATATATCAATATAAAGTAACACACCCAAACTGATAGCCCATATAGTCATAATCGCGATCGCAACCAAAATACCCCTAAACAGGAATTTACTGCTCACTGCTGCCGTGGTACTGATTTTTTTATCAGGTAATGGTAGTGGTTCTAACTGGAACACGCTTTTACTCCGCGTATAATTCATGTAGTCATGACAACAAGCAGTAACTGCTCGTATTTGGCAAGTCAACAGTATTAATATTTATGACATTTAGTAAATATGTTTAAATATTAAGATACCTTAAATAGTATTACACATAATTTGACAATAAATTATGTGTAAAAGGTCAGGACACACATATTAGTGATTTCCTGCGTTACCCTGAAATCACGGCGGTTAATCCTCACCTATTATCTTGACTCACACTCCCGGTTAGTGATATAATGACGATATCTAAACATGGCTTCAAGTTGAGCTTGTACTAGCCAACCACTCATCATCTCTACTGTACTACCACCAGGCAGACAGAAAGAAATAGCATCAGTAAGCTTAGTTTTACCATTTTCCGCCACAAACTCATGGCGATGTACCCAAGACTCAAAAGGGCCAGATATCTGTTCATCAATAAACAGGCGGTTTTTCTCACATTCAGTGTGACGAGCTAACCAAGTTAAAGGTAATGGTCCCAAAAACAGGCGAAATTCAGTAATAGCACCTACTTCTAACCCCCCTTCCCGACGGACTACTTTTACAGGTTGCCAAGGTGGGGTGAGTAATTGCAATATATCTGGTCTTTCGTGGAATTTCCACACTACTTCGGGGGGTGCATTAATGATGGAGGAATGTTGAAAGTGCAGCATGGCCAAAACAACCTAAAATCTAACCTTCGCAGTCAGTATCAATGTCAATATCTAGGGTATCCTCATCAACCCGCACATACAAAATATTCGGGTGACAGCACACCTGACAGTCTTCTACATAAGACTGTTGTGACCCAGCACTCAAATCGATAAAAGTTAAGTTTGGTTCGCCGCAATAAGCGCAGTAGTATTCAGCAGTGTTTTGCATTTATTTGAATTGACTTGTAGCTTCTGCTAAGTGCTTTAGTAGTGTAGAATGTGGGAGTGGTCCTTGCAAGTGATTCCAGGGTAAAATTTGCTCTGTTGACCAGTTGCTGTAAACGTAAAATTCTAAGTCGGGTATTTGCCCTTTGAGTTGCTTAAATGCACGTTTGTAGCTACCCAAAGAATCCCCAAACTCACGGGTTAATTCTAGAAGTTGGGACAACCGGCGATCGCCTCTGGACAACAAAGCTTGTATAATTGACCAATTATAACTTTCTGGGCGAAAGTCTATCCCCTGGGGTTTGAGTTTTTTCTGTAGCATCTGTAACCGCTTCTCTGCTTGCTGATTGACCCCAAACCATTGAAAAGGTGTATGTGCCTTGGGTACAAAGGTACTGCATCCCAATGTTAACCGCAGACCAGGGGCAGCTTTTTTAACATTAGCTATCATAGACACAGTGGCCTCTAAATCTTCCGGTTCTTCGCCGGGGATACCCACCATACCATAAAGTTTCAAAGCTTTTAATCCTCCAGCCTTGGCATTGATGGCAGCTTGGATGATTTGATCATTATGCAGCTTTTTGTTGATGATTTGGCGCAGCCGATCTGAACCCGTTTCTACAGCAATAGTCAGCGATCGCGTGTCCCTTTTAGCTAAAGTTTCCGCCAGCTGTACCGTCACCGTATTAGTGCGCACCGAGGCGATACTCAACCGCACATGATCATATTTCGGCTGACTAATATAGTTTAGCAGCTCCTCAAACTCCGGATGTTGAGTTACCGAAGCCCCCAACAACCCCAAGCGGTTAGTCACTGCTAACCCCTGTTCAATAGCGGGAATTAAAGAAGCTTCTAAGCTAGCTGTTCTAAAAGGTAAAGTCAAATAACTCGCAAGACAAAAGCGACACATTTCCGGACAGCTGCGCACCACCTCCACCATGTAAATATTTTCCCATGCCGCCTTTTGTGTGACCACAGTAGACCGAGATAGAACATTACCGCGGTAAGTTTGCTTTTGCACCACCGGGGGAACTTCCGGTAAAATCGGTGTAATCGACTTCACCACCCCATCTTTACCGTGATATTCCACCTCATACAAACTAGGAACATAAATTCCTGGGACTTGGGCCAGTGCTTGGAGTTGAGTTGCTCTAGAAGCGTTTCTCACCTGTTTATAAGTCTCAATGAAATTAGTCAGCAGATGTTCCCCATCACCGAGTAAAATCACATCAAAGAAGTCCGCAAAGGGTTCCGGGTTAGCAGTCAGTACCGGACCGCCACCAAAAACCAGGGGATGGGAATCATTACGGGAGTGAGCGCGAATGGGAACATCTAAAGATTCCAGTAAATTTAAAATATTCACATAATCCAGTTCCCAGGAAATAGAAAAACCCAAAATTTCCGGGTTTCTAGGGAGTGCTTCCTGGATATCAGTAAATAAGCGACTGACTTGTACATCCTCACGGGTAGCCAAAGTTGCCCAAACCACCTGATAACCCAGACTAGTAATACCCACTGTATACTCATTGGGAAAAGCAAAAATCAGCGGGATTGCATCGCTGTTAGGGTTTTTGGGGGTGAATAACAGGCGTTCTGAGGCAAATACAGTCATATTAATACGTAATTGGGGAGTAGGAGCTTAATTTTAAAGGTTTATCTATACTTAATTTTAAGGGATAGAATGATGAAGTTGAAACAGAAACTGATACTATTAGCCAGGATAATCGGTAAAGATTTCAGATATATTCCATAAACCAACCATAAAAAAAGACCACTCATAAACGTAACCAACATCAGGTAAGAGACATCTTTAGCTGACTTACTTTTCCAGGTTTTCACCATTTGGGGTAAAAAAGCGCTAGTTGTTAAAACAGCCGCACATAGTCCTAACAGTGTGATAGAATCCATACTTAATAGTTAATTTTTTGTCATTATATAACCATCAGGCGATAAAAATATACTTATATGTCACAACAAATAATAGATCAAAAAGCCTATTTAATCTTTGATACCTTAGAATATCTCAATTTGCAATTCCGTTTAGAAGCATCTTGGAAAATTACTAAAAATGGACTACATAAAAATCGCTTTATATTGGCAATACAAGCAGCAGACAACTTGAGGGATAAGTTTTTATATTTCTGCAAACAAATGGATATACCAGATAAATATTTAGAAATATTTCAGCAGAATTTATCTCAGGCAAGTGTAGTATACTTTGGTTTTGAAGGTAATGAAGTCAGTTGTATTTATAAAGTATATTTAGAATTTTGGGATCAAATGGTTAAGGATCTCAAAAGTAAATCTCATAAAACCGAAACCCATCTTCTGGGTTTAGGGTTTAAATGGAACGCCCTAGACAATACCAAGGGAGTTATATCTACATATACCTGCTATCCTTTCCTTTCCGTAGCAGAGATTTTAAACAGGATATCATCTATTTATCAGGGTTATAATCACTCTCATCCGGGTAAAATAGTCCAGGAGCTAATCAATTTTGCTGCTGACAGGGTTAATGATAATCCCTTTATTTATCTAGAGGTAAGTGAAGAAAATAATCCCCGTAAATCCTTTGATTTAAATTTTTATAAAGCTAACATCCCCTTACAAGATATTTATAATTATTTGGGTAAGATGCGCCAGCATTATGGAATTAATGCTCACAGTTTTAATTACTTGTATCAACAAACCTCCTCTAAGAAACTAGGACATTTATCTGGTGGTATTGATAGACGAGGAGAAGACTTTTTAACAATTTACTATGAAGTATAGGAATTATTTAATATACCCGACTTCTTGAAGAAGTCGGTTATCTAAAACTGCTATTTATGACAACAATTTACATTGTCCATGATGGCGTAACAAATGGTCACACAGGACTAAAGCCACCATCGCCTCTACCATGGGTACTGCTCGGGGTAATACACAGGGGTCATGTCTTCCCTTTGCAGCTAAAACAGTTTCTTCCCCTGCTTGGGTAACTGTTTTTTGCTCCTTTCTAATGGTGGCCGTGGGTTTAAATGCAACTCGCAAGATAATATTTTCACCGTTGGAAATTCCCCCTTGAATACCCCCTGAACGGTTGGTGACGGTGCGAATTTCTCCACTGTCATCTATATAAAATTCGTCGTTGTGTTCAATCCCGGTTAACAAAGTCCCCCCAAAACCTGAGCCAATTTCAAAGCCTTTGCTAGCGGGGAGAGACATCACACCTTTAGCGATATCCGCTTCTAATTTATCAAAGACTGGTTCCCCTAAGCCTTTGGGAACGTTGCGAGCTACACATTCTACTACACCGCCAATTGAATTACCATCTCTACCAATTTGCTCAATTAATGAAATCATCCGTTCTGCTGACTCGCTATCGGGACAGCGGACTATGTTACTTTCTACTTGTTCTAAGGTGACGGTGTTGGGGTCAATCACCGCTTCTAAGTCTTTGATCCGCTTGACGTAGCCGATGATTTCAATATTAGCAACTTGACGGAGGATTTTTTTGGCGATCGCACCTGCGGCCACTCTCCCTATTGTCTCACGGGCGGAGGATCTCCCCCCTCCTTGCCAATTGCGAATACCATACTTAGCATCATAAGTTGCATCAGCATGGGAGGGGCGATACTTTTGCGCCATCTCGTCGTAGTCTTGGGGTCGGGTGTCTTTGTTGCGCACCATCATGGCGATGGGTGTTCCCAAGGTTTTACCCTCAAATACTCCAGATAAAATTTCGCAGGTATCGGCTTCTTTGCGGGGTGTGGTAATTTTACTTTGTCCGGGTTTTCTCCTGTCTAATTCTAGTTGAATTTCTGCGGGAGAAATTTCTAATTGAGGGGGACAACCGTCAATTATCACTCCCACACCACCGCCGTGGGACTCGCCAAATGTAGTAATACGAAATAAATTTCCGAAGGTATTGCCCATGATATTGAGGAAAAACGTTGAGGCTTTTGTATTGTACCGAAAGTTATTAGTTATAGGGAACAGGGAACAGGGAACAGGGAACAGGGAACAGGGAACAGGGGGAATAGGGAATAGAGGGAATAGGGAATAGAGGGAATAGGGGGAATAGGGAGAAAGGCTATATTTAATAAATTGTCTACCCCAGCGCACAGATCAACATAGATGAGTTATCTGTGGGTTTTTACTCTAAGTTTTTATGGGTAAAGGGTTTAGCATTGGCTCCGGTGTAAGTGGCTACTATATGACCGTTACCGGTCATCTGATATTTATAGGTAACTAACCCTTCTAAACCAACGGGTCCACGGGGGGGCATTTGTTGCGTACTTATACCTACTTCTGCGCCGAAGCCGTAGCGAAAACCATCAGCAAAGCGAGTAGAACAGTTGTGAAATACTCCCGCTGCGTTTACTAGTCCAAAAAAGGTTTCTACCGCTGCTGGGTCTTCTGTGATAATGGCCTCAGTATGGCGGGAACCATACTCGTTAATATGGGCGATCGCCTGTTCTATGGAGTCTACAATTTTAATTGCTAAAATCAAATCGCTGTATTCTGTTTCCCAGTCTGTGGCGATCGCCCTGCCAATATGGGGTATAATCTCTAAAGTGCGGTCATCGCCCCTTAATTCTACCTCTGCATCTGCCAAAGCTGCGGCAATTTTGGGGAGAAATTCCCCAGCAACAGATTGATGGATTAATAGAGTTTCAATGGCGTTACAAGCGGCAGCATATTGAATTTTAGCATCAACACTGACTGTAATAGCTTTACTCAGATCCGCAGCCTTGTCTATATATAAATGACAAATTCCGTCGGCGTGTCCTAATACGGGGATGCGTGTGTTATTCTGGACGAATTGCACAAAGGAATTGGAACCCCTGGGAATAATTAAATCTACATATTTATCTAAGTTTAAAAGTTCTCGGGTTTCTTCTCTAGTTGTTAATAACTGCACCGCATCGGAGTTAACCGCAGTGTGAGATAATCCCTGTTTAATGGCTTTAACTATAGCTTCACAAGAAGCGATCGCCTCTTTTCCACCTTTGAGAATCACACCGTTACCTGATTTGATTGCTAAGGAGACAATTTGAATTGCTGCTTCTGGACGCGCTTCAAAAATAATCCCTAATACCCCCAGGGGACAAGTGACCCGCTTGAGAACTAAACCACTATCTAGTTCTCGGTGAATTTGCACAGTTCCCACCGGATCTGGTAGTTTAGCCACATCTCGCACCCCGGCGATCGCATCTCTTAGTTTATGTTCATCTAACTGTAAGCGTTTATATAGTGGTTTGGCGATACCTGCGGCTGTAGCTGCTTGACAATCGGCTATATTTGCTTGTATAATGTCATCCTTAGCTAATTCTAGAGCCTGGGCTATGGCTTCTAAGGCTTGATTTTTGGCTTCTGTATCCAGAATTGCCAATTTACTCGCTGCTTGGCGGGTTTTTTGGGCAATGGTAATTAGGGGTAAAGTATCTTGCAGAGTGGTCATGTGTGAAAATTTGGCTTTTTTCCCATCTTAACAATACACAGAACCCGCGGTTTTTACATTTTCCCTCTCCTTGCAAGGGGAGGGTTAGGGTGGAGTAAAAGCTTATTTGATACCTGATGGAATGATTTGGCTCCAGCAACAGGAAAGTAATTGAGTTTGACTGCAAAAATATGGCAACGATAACCATTAATATTTCAGAGGAGCAACTGCAAAAGTTGCAGGAATTAGCCCAACAGTTGAATATTTCTACTGAGCAGTTGTTATCTGCGAGTTTAGAAGATTTGTTAAATCGTCGTCAAGGTGAGTTTACCCAAGCTGCTAATTATGTTACGCAGAAAAATGCTCAACTTTACCAGCGATTGGGATGATTCGCTACTTGCTACTGATTGAAGTTATTGAACTTCATCGTCAAATTATTGAGCAGTCAGGGGGAGCTTTGGGTATCCGAGACTTAGGTGCTGTAGAATCTGCACTTGCTCAACCACGTATGACTTTTGGCGGTGAGGAACTTTATCCCACACTTGTCGATAAGGCTGCAGCTATGGGTTTTTCTTTGATCATGAATCATCCATTTATTGATGGTAATAAGCGGATTGGTCATGGTGCAATGGAAGTTTTTCTGGTCATGAATGGTCTAGAAATTAATGCTTCTATCGATGAACAGGAGGAAATTATACTTTCTCTTGCATCTGGTAAGTTTGACCGTGAAGCATTTACACAATGGTTAAAATCGCATGTTAAACTTATTTAAGGTATTGGTTTATAGTTCTCCTCTAAAAGCTTTTTGTAGTAGAGAGTTGAATAGGTTGTTACTTTCTTCTTGATGATTTGTTTGAATATTTTGTAAATGTTCAAATTTGTTTACTATATTATTCCAATCCGTTTGAAGTTCTAAGGGAGGTAATGGAATTTTTAACTGTTTAGCTTTGCTTATGTTAAAATGTTTTTGGATTGCACCAGTTAAACCTGTACCACCATTTTGATCACCCAGCAAAAAATTAAGTATTTCTGCAAGATATGCTGGTACAAGTAATTTACTACAAGTCATAACTATTAAATCAGAGCAATTTGCCTGTGTAATCCATTTCGGTATTACTGCGGCTACACCTGCGTTTCCTGTTCGTACAGCTACGACATCTCCAGGAAGCAAAGATGATTTATTTAATTTTCTATGAAAGTCATTACTGACATATTTCAGATCATTAAGTACTATCCGGTTACGTTTAATGTTTAAAGACCTTAGCCAAGGTACACCTTCTTCTATGTATTCTGAGGACATTGTTCCCACAAAGCCTACAGTTACTCGATTGCATACCTTACTTAAAGGATGAATTTCCCACCCTTTAGGATTAGTAACAGGGTCGCCGAACATATCTAAGAAAGTCGATCGCAATAATTCCTCTGTCAGTGCGATCGCCTGTTTTCGTTTCCGGCGAATATCGTCAGCTTTATCTAATATTGCAGCGATGCGTCGCTGTTCTTCTAGGGGTGGGACAACTATGGGAATACGGCTTGCTGCGCTTTTTGTTAGTTTTCCGCGAGTAGTACCTGTTACAAATTGGGTAACATCGTAACGTTCCAAATGTCTGTAAAGATATCGAATATCAATGCAATCTTTTGGTCTAAGGACATGAGCATGATTGTTTACCCAACACTTACCAGTTATTTGATAAGCAATAGTTTTGTTTGGATCTCCAAAGTGTCCACCATCTTCAGCTAGTAAAACCAGTGGTTCATCAAAGATAAATTCTGCTACCGAGTCTTGTTGTCCGTTAGCTCCATAATAAGGATAAGGACCTTTCACTCTGTCTCTTTCCGTAATGGCTTTACGTTGATTATCAAGAAATTCCACAACTTCCGAAAGGAGAAAAGTGTCCCAATTAGTTGATAATTGTGATTGGTAAATCAGCATCCCCAAAACACCCCCAACACAGCAAAATTCACCCGCTTCAAATCACCCAGCATCCGAGACAGCAATAATAATTGTATCTCATTTTTTCAGTAGATACCTTCACCTTTTAGTAATGCGCTGTATCAATTATCCTGTTGTAACCGCCCTTGTAACTCCCGCACCCGCTCTAAACTTAAACCTGTAATTTCTCTAGTTTCTTCTGCACCCATACCCCTGCGGAGTAAATTAATGGCGATGGTTTCCTGTGCTTCTTGAATACCTTCTTGGCGAGCTTTCCGTTCCCAACTGGTGACAATTTCCATATATTTTTCCTCCTGTAATCATCCCATATTAGGGAAACAACAAAATCCAGTCCCCTCCTTTTGTAAGGGGAGGGTTAGGGTGGGGTCAAACAATATTTGATACAGTGATGATAAAT
Source organism: Anabaenopsis arnoldii (assembly GCF_028331025.1). NCBI lineage: Bacteria > Bacillati > Cyanobacteriota > Cyanophyceae > Nostocales > Nodulariaceae > Anabaenopsis > Anabaenopsis arnoldii. The sequence continues at coordinate 20,435 of NZ_JAQMUH010000173.1, forward strand.
TTTAAAACATCCTCTCAATTATCCTGTTGTAACCGCCTCTGTAACTCCCGCACCCGCTCTAAACTTAAACCTGTAATTTCTCTAGTTTCTTCTGCACCCATACCCCTGCGGAGTAAATTAATAGCGATGGTTTCCTGTGCTTCTTGGCGAGCTTTGCGTTCCCAACTGGTGACAATTTCCATATATTTTTCCTCCTGTAATAATCCCATATTATTCGCCGTCACCTGAAATAATTCCTCTTCAGTCCCATTCAAATTGAGATAGACATCTACAAACCCTGAAATTAACTGCATCCGCGCTGGGTCTAGCTTCAAAGTAATTAACAATCGTAAACATTCCGCCTTTACCTGGGGACGTTCCGAGGGGGGTATCTTCATTTTAGCCATTAAAGCCGCTGCT
>NZ_JAQMUH010000174.1:0-24772 GCF_028331025.1 Anabaenopsis arnoldii
TAGGGATGGAATTAAAGGTATGGAAGCAGGGTAAACCCGACCCATTGCAGCAAGGATTGGTACAATTAGATAAGTATTTATCAGGTTTAAATTTAGATACAGGATGGTTAGTAATATTTGACCGTCGCCCTGATTTAGCACCAATAAGCGATCGCACTACCACGGAAATAGTCCTGAGTCCTCAAGGGAGAAATATTACAGTTATTCGGGGGTAGGTTTGGATTTGTTGACGGTGGTCGGTGAGCGGAGTCGAACCGTCAACCGTCAACAGTCAACCGTATTCATTCGATTGATGTCCCCAGGGAGTGGGGAATTGACCATTTTTAGCCTTCCAAATATAGAAACTATGACGGTGGTGGTCATCAGTAATTTATGCAGCTTTTTCATGGTAATCTCCTTAATTATTAAAACCTAAAAGAGAGTTTTTGCAAATTAACAGACAAAGAAACTTAGAGGATGTTTTCAAAGGTATGATTAGTGTATCAAATATTGTTTTACCCCCACCCTCCCCATTCCCTTCACAAGGGAATGGGACTTGATTTTGTTTCTTCCTGTGTGTTCTCTAATCCCTGTTCCCTAATCCCTAATCCCTGTTCCCTGTTCCCTGTTCCCTGTTCCCTGTTCCCTCGAACCAGTTGTTAAATTAGCATAACAAGTACGGTAGAGCCGAAACTTATAGACATTAGGTTGAAGTGAAGAAAACTTTATAGAGATTTCCATTCTTCATCATGTTTCACCTTTTCAAGTGACTTCCGAAGAATTAGCCGAGGAATTAGAGCGTGAGTAGACAATGGCTTGTAAAAGTTTATGTTAGATTTTAATCTGGCATTCTTACACAATCGTCTGTAATAAACTCACTAGGATTAGTTACACATGGAGGTAAACCAGGAGCTATTACAGGTAAATTTTTTACTTCTCTGTCTGCAACTGCAAAATTTAACTCTAGTAAAAACTGTAATGGATCTTCTTTCTGTTTCATGCCATAAGCCTCGCGTACTGCTCTATCGAGTTCTTCATGTGCTGTGCGGAGACGGTTTTTTCCTGGTAATTCTAGAGTTCGATAAAGTTCGCGTAAACTCCATTGATTGTCTGTCATAATTTTTTGTCTTAGCTGTCGTAATTTAACTGCTGCTAATGCTACTTTTTTAACCTGCGCCAGTGTGGGAGATTGGGGAAAGGGGAAGGAATCAAAAACAGTATCAGAAGTATATCTAAACCTTGCCGTGAGAGTTGAACAACGAGTAGTGAACCATTGCCAATGAATATCAGATTGTAAAATTCCAAAGGAATAGTCATCTGATAAAGAGAAAACTTGAAGTGCGTCATTAGGACGTATTGAAGAACTAATAAATTCAAAAATTGGACGTTTAGTGACTCGTCCACAACAAATAAATCTTGGAAGATTTTTAATTTTTTCAATTAGTTCTGCACGAGGATAGGAAAGTAGCCACCATTTGCTGAGAAAATTTTGATGATGTCTATTGACTTTAGATTTGGGACTTTTTTGTAATAGTTCATCATTCCGCTTTTGTTCTTTTTTAGCAGCATTTTTGCGGGTTGGTAGTACCATTGCTTCAACTCTTGTAAAGAGTGCAGAATATTTCTTAGAAGTGATCAGATCATGAGGATGAAAGTCTATGACATATCTTTGAGGGATAGGAGGTTTTCCACCAATTAATTCATCAGCAATTAAGTAAGGAAATATTACTTCTGCATTATTATTCGATTGTCGGATCATGATAGCAGCTTCTTGAGCAGTTAATAAAAATCCTTCATGTCCATGAGTTTGTCCTTGATAACAAGCTCCTGAGTTTATATTAATTGCCAGTTTTTTGGCTTGACTAACATCAAGTTTTACCGATAAAGAAGAGTTAATTTGCTCAACTTCTACAATTTCCCAGGGGCTATCTTTAGCATCTCCAAGTTGGGTATATAATTTCTTTACACCTAATTCTTCACCTTTGATCCAATTAACAATAGAAACATGAACAACTGCGCTACCAGACCAAACTTGAGTAGAAACTGCTTCGGTAATTGTTCCACCGTTATTGACTATATAATCTAACCCTCCTTCACGGGAGTAGTTTTGACGAACGGTATTTGTACCAACCAGTCCAGCACGTCCACCATCTTTTAAAGCATCATGAGTCCGACGAAACCAGTAAACACAATAATCTGCTCTTCCAGGTACTTCTTTATATTTTTCTCTTACTTGACTGACATAGGTTGCTCCATATTCCTGCTGCATTTTATTTTTTGATTGATAAGGGGGATTGCCAATAATTGCATCTGCTTTCACCCAGTCACAAAATAAAGCATCATCACAGTAAATATTCTGATTTAAATTATCAAGAGGAAGGGCGCGATCTAGTTCTAGAGGTAAACTCATTTGTGCTACCTGAAGTAACTGATTTTCTTCATCTAGTGCTAATTTTTTAGCAATCATGAGTGTAACTTTTGCTAGTTCTACGGCAAATGGTTTAATATCTAATCCATAAAATTGTGTTGTTTTTACTAAGGAAATTGTGCCTAGATTAGATGTAGAACGCAGACTAAAATTTTCATGAATCTTGTTTAATAAATTTGCCTCTAGTCTCTTAATTTCTCTGTAAGCAACATAAAGAAAATTACCACTTCCACAGGCAGGATCAAGAACCGTAAAATTAATTAATTCTTGTCTGAGTGCTAGTAATTCGTTGAGTTTATTAACAGCATCAATGCGTTGTTGCCAAGGTCTGACAATGGTCGGTAAAATTACTTTTTGAATGTCTGCGGGGCTGGTGTAATGTGCGCCTAAAGCATGACGCTCTTCTTTACCCATGCTAGATTCAAATAATGTCCCAAAAATAGCAGGTTCTACTTTTGACCATTTTTCTGATGCTGCTGATGCTAACAAATCAATTTCGCTTCTAGTTAGTGAAATTGGTTCGACTTTAGAGAATAAATTAGCATTAAAATAAGGAACGTCTCGATAACGGCTATCTTGAGGCGCAGGGCGATCACTTCCCATCTGATTAAAAAGTCCACCAATTAAATCGTAGGAACTAATTCGATTAGAACGACAATCATCTAAAAATTCACTAAATAATCCTCTGGGTAATAAATCAATATCTTCTGCGAATAAGGAAACTACACACTGAAGAATAAATTTTTGGGCAATTTCTTCTTTTTCTCCTCTTTCAACTAACCGATTAAAAACTTGGGCAACTTTATCTGCTGCTTGCCTTGTAACATCAACTAAATTGTTATTAAATAATGGTTTACGATTTTCAGGAAACAGGAAGTTTAATACAGTATACCTATTTGGTAAATCTTGCAATGTTACTTTATCTACTGGTTCTTGGAGTTGTATATCAAAGTCATAAATCCAAAATTCATCAAAGTTGCATAGAATTACATACTTTGGACGATAGGGAACTAATTCTAACCAATAGTCAAATACTTGTCCGTGGTGCTTTTCTAGTTTTTCACCTCGTTTTTTCATTTCTAGTAGTAACCGAGGTCGCCATAGTAAATCAGCAAATTTGGTAGATTTGCCTTTAACTTTTACCCTATATTCTAGTTCTGCTCCTGCTTCTTTATAGCCTTCGTGATTAAATGCTTGAAAAAGGCGATCGCAAAAAACTTGTGCTTCCCCTTTTTCATCTCCTTTCAAATTAGTAGCATATTCGACAAAATTTATAATTTTATTGCGTGTATCTTCCATTTGACTATATACAATAAAAAGTTACAATAATATATTATACACAATCATTATTGATGTCCCCAGGGAGTGGGGACTTGACCATTTTTAGCCTTCCAAATAATGCGATCGCGTTTCTCTTCTCACTGTTCGAGTGGGAAATATCCCCGACTTGGGTATCTTGTGTCAACCGTTAACAGTCAACAGTCAACCGTTAACCGTATTCATTCAAATAATGTCCCCAGCGAGTGGGGACTTCTAACACTGCCTATTGCATCGGCAAGTGATACCTCTTCTGAGAGTTTCCATTCAAATAATGTCCCCAGCGAGTGGGGACAAAAGCAGCCCAGAATTATCTCGTTAACGCTATTATGTTTCCATTCAAATAATGTCCCCAGCGAGTGGGGACGTACAAGCCCCGACACTACCGGTATGAACTGGCAGCCGGTTTCCATTCAAATAATGTCCCCAGCGAGTGGGGACAATATACCGTGCGATGATGAGGAAAAGGTATACCTCACAGTTTCCATTCAAATAATGTCCCCAGCGAGTGGGGACGGCTCCTGTGGCTAACGTACAGACCCTAGGGTCTTTGGGCAGTTTCCATTCAAATAATGTCCCCAGCGAGTGGGGACTAATAACCAACTGGGAATATGGGTGCTACCTTTCAGCCGTTTCCATTCAAATAATGTCCCCAGCGAGTGGGGACCAGATGCGGTGCTTACCTAGTGGCCGATGGTTATGGTTTCCATTCAAATAATGTCCCCAGCGAGTGGGGACCTCACTGTAAAGTCCATCTGGATCTTACACGAGAGAATAGTTTCCATTCAAATAATGTCCCCAGCGAGTGGGGACTTTCTTCCATTGTCATAAAGGCAATGGAACGGAAAGTTTCCATTCAAATAATGTCCCCAGCGAGTGGGGACCTGATGCACACAATCAATACCTTGCAAGTATCCAGTTTCCATTCAAATAATGTCCCCAGCGAGTGGGGACAATTTAGAGAACAGTTCATAGGAACAATCACCTGTATTAGTTTCCATTCAAATAATGTCCCCAGCGAGTGGGGACGCAAAAAACCTCCCCCTTTGGGAAAAAGAGGTTAAAGTTTCCATTCAAATAATGTCCCCAGCGAGTGGGGACGAGCTGGGGCTCCCACCTGTAGTATCAATTGTTTCAGAGTTTCCATTCAAATAATGTCCCCAGCGAGTGGGGACCGACGACGATATGCAGTTTGATTGTGGATATCTAGAAGGTTTCCATTCAAATAATGTCCCCAGCGAGTGGGGACACTGTAGTTAATGACGACCCCGACAATCGATACTTTCTGTTTCCATTCAAATAATGTCCCCAGCGAGTGGGGACTCCAAAAGTTTTTATCAACTGTATAGAGACTAACAACGCGTTTCCATTCAAATAATGTCCCCAGCGAGTGGGGACTCATCAAAGCGCTAACAAACGGACGCATGTCTGCACAGTGCAGTTTCCATTCAAATAATGTCCCCAGCGAGTGGGGACTAAGGAGGCAGTGTACATTTTCGCCCGTCGAGACGATGTAGGTTTCCATTCAAATAATGTCCCCAGCGAGTGGGGACGTGTTCTTTATACGATAAGGATGATTCGCTCCCCCTGCGGTTTCCATTCAAATAATGTCCCCAGCGAGTGGGGACTTTAGACTTCACTCACTTCGTTTATGATACGCATAACGTTTCCATTCAAATAATGTCCCCAGCGAGTGGGGACCCCTGCATTCTAAACCATTACCCTGTAAGAAGTCTAGAGGCAGTTTCCGATAGCGATAGCGTGGCGTTAGCCAGGTTCAGAAAAAGCGATGGCTGAAATGGACTTTACCCCAGGTTGTCAAAGGCTGAAACCCTTATACAGCAAGGAACCGAGGTTCAGAACATTAGAATCACTATTTCAGCTATTTTGATTGAACTTCGGTAATAGTTAACTGGTGCATTAAAACAGCACTTAGGCAATGTTAAAGGCGATGGTCTTAACCTCTGACCCGTCAACCGTCAACGGTTCGACTCCGCTCACCGACCACCGTCAACAGTCAACGGTTCGACTCCGCTCACCGACCACCGTCAACAGTCAACGGTTCGACTCCGCTCACCGACCACCGTCAACCGTCAACGGTATGGCTAACGCCACGCTATCGCTATCGACTCCGCTCACCGACCACCGTCAACAGTCAACCGTCAACGGTATGGCTAACGCCACGCTATCGCTATCGACTCCGCTCACCGACCACCGTCAACCGTCAACAGTTTATACAGCAAGCGACCGAGGTTAATCGGCACTCGTCAGATTGAGGATGTCAAAACGCCATAATCAACGTTTCAGCGATTTTACCTGAACTACCGCTATGGGGGAGCCATTGGTAAAATCAAATAATCACGGAACTGGGGGGTTTAATCACCGGTATACCCACACCCCAAGTTTCTACTTGAGATAACGTATGTCGAGACAGGGGATAAAACCTGATATTATCCTCCTCTAACTTGATAATTTTCCTTAACCTCCGCTGTAAGTCTTGGTATTTCTGGGTATTTAACTGACATTCAAATACAGAATACTGTACACGCTGTCCATAACCCTCCAACAAATCAGCTACTTTTTTCCGCCGTTTATCCTCCGGGATGTCGTAAGCAATGACATACAAAAACATAGTTAAGAGGGAATGGGGTAAATATCAAAAACACCTCTAAGAGGTTGTTTGATAAGTTTTCAGCCGTAATTTTCATGACATCTTTACCCCATTTAATTGATTAAATCCAGTCCCCTCCCCTTACAAGGGGAGGGTTAGGGTGGGGTCAAACAATATTTGGTCCACTAATCATGACTTGACAAACATCCTCTAATCGATACGATATGGTTGATAACAGTGACTGGGGTTATAAACAAACTGCTTAAAAGCTCGCACCTGCTGAGTTAATAAGTCCCACTTAGGTTGTTTAATTCCCTCATCGGTTTGAATTTCCGCGGTCATACGCTGAACAAAAGCGCGTAAAAACTTCTTTCTCCCGGAATTATTTAAATAACAGCCTCCATTTTTAAACTCAAAATCATCTCCAGCATCAACAATATGGCGATTAATTAACCACAGCACCAGAGAATCTACCAAAGGGGCGCGAAATTCTTCAATTAAATCGGAAGCCAAAGCCGCATGACCATCATGTCCTTGATGTAAACACCCATAATAGGGGTCAAGTCCTTGAATTTCAATTAACGCTAACAAGTGATTCCACAATACCTGATAACCAAAACTCAACATGGCGTTGACGGGGTTTCCCGGTGGACGACGACTACGACCGGAGAAAATAAAATCAGGATGAGTCAAGCAGTCACTAAATGCGGTAAAGTATTGTGCAGCACCAGCACCCTCTAAACCCATTAACTTTTCCCATGTATCAGCCTTTACCGCCTCCTGGGCTAGATAGTCTAAACTTTGTAATACTGTTTCCAACACCTCCGACTCTTTTGTTTTTTTGTGTCGTCGCAACAATACACGGCTATTTTTTAACTTTCCCTGGATAATCGCCCTAGCGGTAATTAACTTGTCTACAGGGGATAACTGCTGTTGATAACGTGACAGCTGGCGATATCCCCGGGAAATAGGTAAAATTCTGCCATAGCAATATCCCATGCGGGATAAATAACCAATGGGGATATCTCGCGATAAACAAGCTCGAATAGCTTGAGTTGTCACCTGAGAATAACCAAAAATCAAAATTTGTTCTAAGAGAGGTAACTGTACTTCCCCATAGGAGGTTTCGCCCTGCTTGACAATTAAACTTTCTTGTTGTAAGCAAACATAGCAATTTTGCTCTGAAACATAAAGAGTTTGCATCAGCTGTGACAGTTGATTTTTTTGTGGTGGGAATAGGGAAAAGGTGACAAATTGGTGTGTACTTGATTAGACTCAGAAACGTTTTAACTTAGACTCACCCCTAGAACCATGTTGAGAATGCTCAGAAAACATTAATTCTGCTTTTTGTTCTGGTTGTAACCACAAAACCACCCTATCCGCCCCAGTACAAACTATATAAGTAGAGAGGGTTACCAGTAAAGTATTTATCATTACTGCTGCTAAACCCAGGGGTGCAATCAGCAAAATCACTAAAGTAATACTCCCATTCACAACAGACACGGAAACATTTTTCACCGTAGCAGAACGCCGAGAAATATACATAATTTTCATCGACCGAATGGATGATATTGACTACGATAGTCTGAAAAAGGGAGAAATACGACAAAAAGATGCTAAATTAGAATATTATGTATATCTGCTAGAAATCAGCATTGACAATACTTACAGTCAATGTTTAAGAAACTTCTGAATATTTTGTTTTTATACTCAGATTAAGGCAGTGTAATTTAGTTACAGAAAAAATTTAATGATGGATGTCCTCAAACAAACTACTCCCCCCCCTAGTGTCAATCTCCCGTTAATGCGATCGCTCTATCAATAAATATTCTTTTACCTCCCCTGTTCCCTGTTACCCGTTCCCCGTTCCCTAACTCTACTTAGAGGATGTTTCAAAACTTATCATTAATGCATCAAATATTCTTTTACCTCCCCTGTTCCCTGTTCCCTGTTCCCTGTATTTATTTTAACTATGGCAAAGCAGCAAAGAAATCATCCCTATATAGATAATCTGGCCTTTACCCGGTTAATGGTATTAATTGCTACGTTTTTAAAGTATCCAGGTATAGGTAGTCCAGAGTTTAGTAGATGTAGTCAGAATAAACAGCACAATGCAATTGATGCTGTGAGGGTATATCTGCAAAAACTCGCAATAGAACTGAATATAAAATTACCATTGGGTTATCCGTCTGTCGCCACCCTGCGTAAAGATTTAGAAACTCTCCGGCGTTATGGTATACTAGGAGACCGGATGTACCGCTGGGGTTATTACTTAGGTACTGGTGCGCTCTCTACTACAGAATTAAAAATAGCTTTTAATGCTTTGGCTTCCCAAGCAGAACATCAAGGTGATGCTCAGGTCAGACGGGTTTATGAAGCGGTCAGTAAAAGATTACGGGGTTTAGATATGGAAATGAAGGGGGAATTTTTTTACCCCACGCGCCAATACCTCAATCGTGCTATTATCTATACTGACCCGGAAGAAATGGCATACAAGGGGGAAAACCGGGATACTTTATTTCATCAGTTATCATTAATCGAAACGGCAATTATTCAAGGACAAGCTGTAGAAATTTACCGCAGTAAAGACCTTTATGGTTCTAACCGCATTGGATATTTTAGGGTTTTTCCTTTACAGTTAATTTACCATGATGTGGCTTGGTATTTACTTTATGAAGCTTGTGAGAGTGAGCATTTAGTGATTGGGCGTTTGAATCGTTTTAGTAATTACTGTGAACTCCTGAAAATACCAGCGCGGGGGTTAGAAAAACAAAAAGAAAGTTTAACCAAAGCTGAGACACTACTGGAAAATGGCTGGGGTTTAAGTTTAGGGGAACTAGAAGACCAAAAGTTAGAATTAGAGGGAAATTTACCATTTATTACTGTGAAGGTGCGGTTTTTCTCCCCAGTATCAGCATTTATTTTAGAGGGTGAGTTACGTCATGTCAAACAAGTAATTACTCCTGGACTGGTTGACAGGAACACAGGTAACTATAGTTATATAGACTATCAAGTGAGTCTCCCACCCCGGTCTTTAAATGAGTTTAGTCTGTGGGTAAATCGGTTTTTAGATAAAGCTCAGGTTTTATCTCCACCGCAGTTAGTAGAAAAGCATCGTTTATCGGCTCAGGCTTTAGTTTCTCGCTATGGTAATATATAGTCATCCTATTTGAGTTGAGAAATTATCAGTGAGGAAAGGGAACACCGGAACAGGGAACGGGGAACAGGGGAGGTAAAACAATATTCTATGAGGAAAGGGAACAGGGAACAGGGAACGGGGAACGGGGGAGGTAAAACAATATTTGATTAAGTAGAGTTTTTGAGGTAGTCTAGTCCCCATTGATAGAGCGATCGCATTAACAGGAGATTGACACTAGGGGGGGGAATAATTTTTTTGAGGACATCCATCATTAAGTTTTTAATGATCTCTGGGGTCAATTTATCTTTCTTCCACAGGTGACGAATATCTCTCAAGGTGATAGATTCACCTTGATGAATTACCTGATTGCGTTTTTTCCTAATAGCGGTTAATAATTTTGACCATTGATGATTTTGATTATATCTTTGATAGTCGCACCAACCTTGAATTAAATCATACAGTGATGGCTCATCGCTTTTTTGGGGTTTCCAACCCCTCCTAGCCCAATTTTGTCTTGTTGACTGAATGTAAAGTAACCGTTCCAAAATCTGCACGAATTGAATAAAGGCTGTGGTGTAGTTCTCCCGTTGTACCGATAAATCTATAATAATTGTAGACTCCCATAATTTAGTTAAATCATCACCTTGCGTGATATCTAACTGTGTATTCCAAGCTTGAAGCTGTTCCCCATCCACGGTTTTACTGAGATGGCGAGAATTTAACCATTCTTTTAACTTGCGGAAAAAATCCTGATCATGAGATTCCCAGTTACTATACTTTGCTAAAAAACCAGCTAATTTATATAGTAGTTCGTACTTGTTTTGATGAATCCTCAACCATAGTTGAGCTTCCACAAAATCCCCTCTTTCCCAAGCTGAGATAATCCGTAACCGTTCCAAAGACCAAAAATATTCTCCCATGGGGATGAGTTGGAAGCTTTGGGAATGATTAGCGCTAACTAAACCATTTTCTGATGTGGTGAAAAATTCCCTAGGGTCATCAGGACTAGCATTGAATACCTGACACTGACGCACCAGAGCAGCGGCGCAAATTTCCACAGAAGATGCGATCGCAGGTGCACAACCTTTATTTTGTATCCACAAAACAAACTCTTGTTTGTTATGGGGCGAAAAACTATCTAAGGCTTCCTTTAAAACTAACAATTCCAATTCTTGACGAATAGCATAATTATCATTAGCGACAATTTTAGGCGCGTGAATATCAACTCTCAGTTGAGGATATAAACTGATAATTTTCCCCCTCATTAACTCTGCTATCCACACCGTATCAAGACGACGATGGAACCAAGAAACTGTTTCTGGTTGGTCAGTTCCCCACAGGATAATATGTTTTAAACCTTGCTTCACCCCTTGGTCAATTATATTTTGATCTAGGAGTAATTCCACAGGGCTAAAATCACCCCCTAACCATTCCTTGCAGTATTCATAATAACGCTGTCCCAGGTCTTTAGCACTACAGGGGTAGGTTTTGTCATTTTCTAGATGTACACCCCGTTCTATTCCCAATTCTTGATACAGTTGAGTGATATGGGAGGGATAACCAATATTACCATCAGCACCAAAGGAACGAATAATATGATCTTTGCAGCGCCAGCCTATTTGTCGAGTACCTACGGTAATAATTAAGGTATCAACGTGTTCGGAATTATTGACACTCATAGGGGGAAAATTTGTAAAGAATTTTCTAAGGTTTGTAAATATTTTTTCCGGGGGTCTGCATTAGCTCCAAATACGGTTACTACTTGATATTCCTCTAAATCTGCAATCCATATGGGGGAAGGAACTACTTTACGTTGAGTATGATTGGGGTAATCTGTTATAACGCCACCGCAGAGGTTTTTGGCCTTAGTGTAGTCAGAATGTTCTAATTGGTGAAACCGTTGATGTAAAATATGCAGTGGATAGGGTTTATTGGTCCTTGTGTCACCACTAACTACTACAATTCTGGCATTAATATCTAATGTTTCACGCCAAGTAGAAGAGTTAGCTGTACCAGAGTTTTGTAGTTGCTGATAATTACAATTAGCGCCTAAACTTTGGAATGCTTGATAAAAATCTCTGAGTCGCTGTTTAAAGAGTTTTTGAAATTTACTAGGAGTTTCTGGTAATTTCCAAAATGAATTTTCACTCTCTGGTATGAGGGTAGAACCACGCCACCAAGGAGCATATTGATTATTGTAGCGAGAATAACAAGGTCTTCTGGCTCCCTGACCAACACCACCTAAATGGAACATTAACCAAGTCAAGTTTTTCCCTAGTTTCCTGAAGTTTTCTTGCTGATTTTTTGGTATCTCTGGGGAGTAATTTAATGTTAAAATACCTTCTTGTTGCCCAGGATCATCTTGTTGATTTTTAGCTTCCCTTTGGGTGACTCTACCATCTAATACCCTCACCATTAACCACCCCAATTCTTTTTTAGGGGTAATGGTCCCAAATATTTTACCTTCCCAGGTTTGAACTTGTCCCGGTTCTAAAACCCCTAAAGCCAAGGTTCTAAACCAATAACGGAGCATGGATTTAAACGCTACCGGTCTCACTTCTGCATGATTGATTGTATTTGGGTTATGGTTGTGGTTCAAGGGTTGATTAACATTGCTAAATTTTTTCCTCCCATGAATTAATTGACCTTCTAAAATAAACTTAACTCGGAAAAATTCACTTTGGGGGATAATTCTACCAGCACGGTTTAACTGACCGTAACCACTATTGACTTGGGAACCAATTCCCCCTTGTAAACCTGCAGTTAACCACTGTGTAACTTTTTCTAAAATTTGCTGATCTGTACAACCGCTAGCTAAACGTAACCCAATGAGAAAAAAAGGTTTTTCTAAACTCAAAAATGGGTTAGGATTAGGACTATATACTGTTGTGTTACCTTCCCATTGCCAAATGTTATTAGCCATATCCACAGCTAACACATTCTCATTTGGTTGAGGGAGGGGATAAGCATCGAGAAAGACAACTTTACCAGAGCGTTGGTTGAGGTTTGTGGTTTCTAAGGAGCCAAACCAAGGCGCAACTTGTTTTTCTGCGTCTTTCCAAGAAATTCCTTGTTGGGTGATAATTTCCCGAATAGCTTGGGTTCTAGCTACACCCCTTAAAGTGCTAGAAGGAATGTATGGTAAACCCAAAGCATCAAAAGCAGGTAATAAAATACTTTCTGGTCCGCGGTGTCCACCTACTCTAATGCGCCAAGGACATTGCACTTTAAAGCTAGTTTGGGCGATTAATTCTGTACGCTGGGTTAGTTGTTGTAAGCGATCGCGGTAGTTCCCCTGTTCTGCTAATTGTAATATCTGCAATTTGGTGATATCTTTATTTTCACCGTCAGGCGATCGCATCCAGCGTAAATACTCAACAAAACTAGCTTCTTTATGTGGTTGCGGTGGATTTTCAGGGTTTAACCAAGGGGAAGGTTGACCACCACCTCCACCATGACCACCACCTCCACCATGACCACCACCTCCACCATGACCACCACCCCCACCATGACCACCACCCCCACCATGATTAGAATTAGGTCTATTAACTGCTTGGGGTCTAGGGTTGTTGGGATTATTGCGGTTTGGTCTTTGAAATACCATGATTTTTATTCTCCCTTAATATCTGCATAAATAGCAGTCGCCCAAAAACTAAATTCCTGTGCTAAAGCTAGACCTAACCCAGTTAAACCTAAATATTCATCTGTACCGAGTTTTCTTAAAGTATCTAAACCGCGATCGCCGACTAAATTTCGTACTCCTGAAACCTCTTCTAAACACTGAAAAAACTTCTTCACCACCTGCTTTTTACCCTCCATATTATTACCCAAGGCTGTTTCCTCAGCCTTAAGGCGCATCATTCCCCAGGTAGAAAGATAGGTATAAAGTTCAACTGCTTGACTTTTTTGTTGTCTCAAACGATCAACATCTTGATTAGGGAGAGCGCGCAAATTATTTAAAGCGTCATAAATCGGACTAGCGAGAGTTCTGGGGTCAAAGGTCATATGGTCATCCTATTTGAGTTGAGAAATTATCAGTGAGGAAAGGGAACAGGGAACACACCGAACAGAGAACAGAAATTGTTCATGAATCATTTAGAATTTCTATATCAATTAATTCCTGTAATTAATTTCATAATTGCTGATTTCTACATCCATTGTTGAACAAATCCCCGTCCTAAACTTTCCTGTCCACCAATTTGCACAATGGTATTACCAGCTAATAATGTTTCAAACTCAGAGCAGGAGTTTTGTGATCTTCCATTCGCTTGGGATGTCATACCCCAGGGTAAATACATCAATGTATCTGGGGGGATAGCTTCCTCATAGCGAAAACTACCATCTACAACAGATTTATCTCCATCCAATTTAATTTTTACCTGTCGCCATAAACTCATTTGAATTAATGTACCGCAATGTTGATCAGGTAAAACTAACAGGCGATTAATTGAACTTGTGGGCGATGATTTAGGGACAAAATCTGCCCACTTATCCCATTTTTTTAAGTTTTCCGCCTTAATAATGGCATCTTTGAGGTAAATAGCAGAGTTAACAGCAGCGAAATTACAGCTATATTCTGGGGGGATAGTTAAATGACCTAAATTACCGCCTTGTAATCGTTGCCATCTTTGTAATAACATAGGACAACTCACCCACACCACACTATGGCTGAGAGATGGTACCGGTAACCACAATATAGAAGCGTCACCAATCCAAATATCACCTTGTTCTAATTTACCATCTTTTAAATCTGTACCAAATAACTGAGCTTGAATGCTTTTCTCTGCAAGAGAACGGATTTTACCGCGCATGGTGCTAGAAGGAATATAAGGTAAATTAGTATGTGACTCCCGCGCAATTCCCAGTAAATTACCTTCTTGAGTTGTCCCACCTGTATGTAATGGTGACAGTAAATATAAATAAATCGATTTCATGATGATGTTACCTAACTTAATTGATTGCTATTTGTATTCAATCCACAGCATTTCGGAATAACCCAACCGTCGCCAATTATTTACACGCTTCAGGGAATCATCCTGAAATAATCCTTGGGGTTGATTCAAAAAATACAAACTTCCCGGCGGTGCTGCAAATACTTGAGGTGCAGGAATGCTATTATTCTCAGTATATTTACCACGAATACGGCAACTAATAGGTACTGGTTTATCAGTAGCCATGGTAACAAAGTTACTATTTATTAATTTCCATTCCCAGGGATAGGGACGACATAAAGATGTAAACCTGTTATTTCTAATGCGGTGTTTACGTTCAAATACCCCAGGGGTAATTAAATAAGCAATAGATTTATGAGTAGATTGGAAATTCTCCTGGGAAATTCCTTGAAGTTCTACCCATTGTTGTGTTAATTCTGGGCAATATTCTATCATTGTCCGGTGTCCTTCCCCTCCTAATCTCATCGTATTAGGTGTTGGTAATTCCTGATCAACACCGATGGCTAAACTCCAATGAGGACGGAGGCGAATGGCGTTTTCTACAAAATAACCATCAGCATCTTTAACTTGTCTAGTTCCCGGCTCTAGGCTATTATGAGAACGGGTTTCTATAGTCCAAGGTTCATCTTCATGCCTACCACTCTCTACTAACCAATCTTTTTCTTGAATCTTCCCTGTTTTCAGATAATCTTTAACAACTTCATAAGGTAGATATTGTCTGAAGTCATCAGCTTGACCCTTAGCTGAATTGTATTCGTCATCATCTCTAGATGCATCAGCGGGTTTAACTAAAGGACAAGGTTGATTATGATCCCACAATGCATTATGCACGTGAGATTTATTTTCCCATACTAGTGGCACCAGGGGGATAGATTTGACAAATCCTAGGGGACGAGGAAAATATAAGGTATTCTGTCCCTGGTTTTGACGACAGAGCAACGGACCTGTTAAACGAAACTCTTTTTTCTCTCCTAAAAGTCCCCGCAATGCTCCGGCGATCGCATGACCATTAGGAGGAAATACACTCCCGGCCCAAGCCCTTTCTTGTGGTGAAAAGGGTTTAGCATCCCGTAACATTAATATATCTAAAGGTGTGAGTTTGTACCAATACATTAACGACCACCTCCTATTTTAATATGGCGGTTACGTTTGACAAATGCTGCAAGTTTTAACCAGTTCTCTACTTCATCATTAAGATGAGTAATTTGAGTGGTTGTAAACAGAAGGTTGAGAAATGCTGCTAATCTTTGTTGAAACTCGGCTTTTGCAGTTTGATTATTTTGGAACTGGTCACGGCGATCGCAAAATACCTGCGTCCAAGGTAAAATAGCCTCAGAATTAGGCGCTGGGTGTTGACTCCACAAACTCGCAGCTTGTTCAAATAGGGCGCTGTCTTCTTCCCCACTGATTAATATTTGCCATTGATGAAAAACTTCAAACTTTGCCGTTGACTGTAAGGTGTTACCATTACCGTATAGTACCCGCACCTGTACAGCATCCTTTTTTGCACCTTCAGGACTGTAATGTTTTTTAGCTTTTTTTTCTGCTTCCCAGAGACTTTCTAAGGCGATCGCTAGGGGAACCGAATGATGGGCGATGATAATACCAAAGCTGATAGTAGCTGCGCTCCCCATAGTAAACAGAGGACGGTCAACTAACTGCTGGCTATTACCTTTATACCGCCAATAATCACCATCATTACTAAATTCACCCTTGGGGTCTTTTCCACCTTGGAAACATTGGCGAATATCCCATAACCATTCGTCCCATTCCCACAGATTCGTATAGGCTAGAACGTCATCACCACCACCATAAATCAGTTTACCAGCATAGCGACATTCTGTGAGGTAAGGCACAAGTTGATTAGAAAAATCTAGTAAAGCGCGACTTAAGGCATTATGGGTACTAGGTCCCATGCGTTTTTTCAGTTCTAGGAATTGGGGGAAATTCTCTAAATCAACCTCCAAACCAGAGGGAATATATTCCTTATAGGCTTTCATCTTCGCCCCTTTTAACCATTCACTCATCCCATCACCATCACCAGCGGCTAACACATACCAGCTAGATGGGTTATTTTGGGGATAGTATTGACTAATAATCCGATTCAATACCTGAGTATATTCAATTCTAAATTCCTTCCCATCTTCCAACTCCTCCACTAACCACCCAGAATTGAGTAGACGGGGATGATATTGTTTAGGAGTATTTTGCTTATCTCTCCAAGGAATACCCCATTTACCGCGCATATCTTGGAGCATTGTTTTGGTGTCGGTAAACCTGCTAATTATAGCTTGACAAGCCTGGTTAAAATTGTTTTCATGTTCAGACTGACCCTGATTAACCTTCAAATATCCCGCGACTCCAGAAGTTAAATCAGGATAGGATACTTGTAAATCAGGTACTCCTAATAATTCGCCGATAATTTTTGGTAAACCGCGTTTAAGGGTTTCCGTCGCGTTTAACTGTTCTGTACCATCAAATAAACCAGCTTGTCTTGACCACAATCTTTTAGTATCCCCTTCTGTTGTCCAGTCCTTACCAGGGTTGACCACAGGACCAATACCAGAAATTGTAGACCGCGGACCAAATGCTGTGGGTATTTCCCAATTTCTAGCATTTTTCACAGATGCTAAACTTGCACGAGTAGCATCAAATATATATCCCCACCATGAACCAACATTAGCACTAAAGCCTCGTTTTTGCTTTTCCCAACGTTTTTTATATGCTTCCCGCAGTAATTTTAATTCTTGGTCTTTAAATAATTTAACTCCCTCACCTGTCACCGGTTGATGTAAATTATAGGTTTTGTTTTGTACCTCACACCATTCTTGCAATTCTTGATCTTTATTTTCAGCAGCGGAAATCTTAAATTCCTCACCTTCTTTCCCAATCGGTAAAGCAGTCCAATAAAACTGCCATTGGGATTGTAACCAACCTTCCCAAGTGCTATGATTAGCATCTAGGTTTCTCATCCAATAACGTTCGTTTTGTAGTTCTTCTAGAACTAATTTACTAATATGTTGCCATTCAGCGAGCAGAGTTTGTTGGGCTGTTTGCATGGCGGCTTTAACTTTAGCTTCAGGCAAAACTAAAACTATAACATTAGGGAAACCTGCGGTTAGTAATGATTCTGCTGTCGGTGCGGTTACCCACTGCTGATATTCTGGATATGTTTGTAGTAACCAATGGTCAATCAGTGGTTGTTGGTAAAGACTGGGATAAAGTAAACTATCTGGTCCATATTGATTAGCCAGTTTCCAGCAAACTTTGGCTGAAAGATAATGTAACAACCACGAACCAGCCCAAAAATCCCGCATTTTGCGACTGGCCTTGATTAGTTCTTGTACCGGACTAAAGCTAAATACTGCTAGGTAGGGATGAGATACTGGTTGATTTCTCGGCCACTGTTTGACTTGTTCTAGGGTTAGGTCATATCCTGCTAATGCGCCAGCTAAAGCTGAGGTCATGCTTACATGACTCCAGATGGAAGCATCGGGTAATCTGGTTTCCGCCGGCATTAACATTAATGAACTATCATTAAATAAGTCACAGGTTGCTTGGGGTAAACAACGCCATAACCACCAATATAATTTCTTAATCTGGGCAATATTATCTGTAATATCTGCGGTTTGTAGTTCTTTCGGTATAAGTTGTAATAATTGTTGCTCTTTTTCTGCTAAATAGTCTTTACGTGGAGATGTGATTAAGGTCTGATGCTCCTTAATCTTAAATTCTTGGGTTGCACCAGATAATAAATGAGTAATATCTAAGCCCTTCTCAGGATTCTTCCCCGGAGCATAGTTGATCGTAGCTGTCACACTACCTATGGCTGCTCTGTCACTAGCGGAGGCGATATAGTCAGCTAAAAGTATATTTTTTAATACTTTCCCAGCTGATTCTTCAGGTATTCTATTAATCTCAACCCAAGGTTTCATTGCTTCTAGTTGCTCATAGAAGCTGTTCCCACCCCTACCGCTGTTGTTGTGTAAGGCTTTTAACACAGGGTCATGGAGTAAACCCCAAATTTTCGCCCGCCAATACTCTGTTGACATTAGTATTTTATCTGTGTTGCCGATATCAGTATCCTAAAAGATTTAGTTCATATCTGTCTATTAACAGCAAATATTACCAAAATATCTTACCTAGGGCTGAAAAGCTTTAATAATAACCGTTTGGGGTATTGTAAAGATTATTACTAATATTATTTTTTTATTTGGTTAAAGTTTGATATAGTATAAAATATCTTAGACAAAAAGGCTCAATAGTCTTGAGGGTGGGGTTATGGTTTGCCTACAGGAGTAATTGCTGATGGAACTGTCAACTCAGGTAACTGGCGATATCTCCCTGGGAGAATTTCTGAAATTATCAGATACTAAACCGCCCAGGGAGTATATTGATGGCTGCATCTACCAAAAACCAATGCCCCAAGGGAAACATAGCAGAATCCAAACTTGTTTATCAACTAATATTAATCAGGTGGGTGAACCCCAAAAACAAGCCTTAGCACTAACTGAATTACGCTGCACCTTTGGGGGAGGTTCTTTAGTGCCGGACATTGCTGTATTTGCATGGTCACGCATCCCCACTGATGAAGATGGGGAAATTGCCAATAAGTTTGAAAGTTATCCAGATTGGACTATTGAAATTTTATCACCCGACCAATCGCCAAATTACGTAATTAATAAAATTATTTTTTGTATGCAGCAGGGGACTAAGTTAGGTTGGTTTATTGACCCTAATGATAAATCCGTCATGGTATTTCAACCTCAACAATTACCAGAGGTCAAATACAATACTGATATATTACCTGTGCTTGATGTGTTAAAAGATTGGCGGTTACAGGTAAGACAGATATTTAGTTGGTTGCAAGTGAAATAAATTTGGTATTAATTAAGACGCACTTGATAGATAACCTAGGGATGAACATATTTATTTCTGGATAAGTTTACAGAAAACCCCCCGGAATTGTGACAATTAAGCTAGAATTATTAAAGGTTCTTTACAGAAGTTGCTAATTAACAATAGTTCTGTTAGAGCGACTCGTATTGACATTGAAAACTGAAAACCCCCTCTTGAGTTCACTAAAAGCTCCTATGACGCTCCCAATTCGCAACGTCGCCATCATCGCCCACGTTGACCACGGCAAAACTACCCTGGTTGATGCGCTCCTCAAACAATCTGGTATTTTCCGAGAAGGTGAAGACGTTCCGGATTGTGTCATGGACTCCAACGCCCTAGAACGGGAGCGGGGTATTACCATTCTCTCTAAAAATACAGCTGTTCGCTACAAAGACACATTAATTAACATTGTGGATACCCCCGGACACGCCGACTTTGGCGGCGAAGTGGAACGGGTACTAGGTATGGTGGATGGTTGTTTGTTAATTGTAGATGCTAATGAGGGTCCGATGCCCCAGACACGCTTTGTATTGAAAAAAGCGTTAGAAAAGGGACTGCGCCCCATTGTGGTGATTAACAAAATTGACCGCGCCCAGGGTGACCCCCATGTGGCTGTAGATAAGGTTTTGGATCTGTTCTTAGAATTAGGAGCAGATGAAGACCAATGTGATTTTACCTATCTATTTGCTTCCGGTATGGGCGGTTACGCCAAGGAAACCATGGAAGGGGAAGCGGTAGATATGCAGCCTTTATTTAATGCCATTCTACAACACGTTCCACCTCCTGTAGGGGATATTAACAAACCTCTACAATTGCAAGTCACCACCCTAGATTATTCGGAATATCTGGGACGGATTGTGATTGGTAGAATCCATAATGGTACTATCCGCACTGGACAACAGGCGGCTTTAGTAAAGGAAGATGGTACTATTGTCAAGTCCAAAATTACCAAATTAATGGGGTTTGAAGGACTCAAGCGGGTGGAAATGGAAGAAGCCACCGCGGGTTATATTGTGGCAGTATCTGGTTTTGGTGATGCTTATATTGGGGAGACTATTACCGACCCCAACGAACCCCAAGCTTTACCTTTAATTAAGGTGGATGAACCCACTTTACAAATGACTTTCTGGGTGAATGATTCACCTTTTGCCGGTCAAGAAGGTAAACTGGTAACATCCAGACAGGTACGCGATCGCCTGTTGCGGGAATTAGAAACTAACGTCGCCCTACGAGTAGAAGAAACTGACTCCCCCGATAAGTTCCAAGTTTCCGGTCGGGGTGAATTGCATTTGGGGATTTTAATCGAAACCATGCGCCGAGAAGGTTTCGAGTTCCAAGTATCTCAACCACAGGTAATTTACCGAGAAATCAACGGTCAACCTTGCGAACCCTTTGAACTCCTAGCGTTGGACGTTCCCGAAGATGCAGTAGGTAGCTGTATTGAACGCCTAGGACAACGCAAAGGCGAAATGCAAGATATGCAAGTGATTGGGAATGGTCGCACCCTGTTAGAGTTTATCATTCCCGCCCGGGGTTTAATTGGTTTCCGGGGTGAATTCATGCGGTTAACTCGTGGTGAAGGGATTATGAACCACAGTTTCCATGATTATCGTCCCCTCACCGGGGAAATTGAAGCCCGCAACAAAGGGGTTCTGATTGCATTTGAAGAAGGTGTTTCTACATTCTACGCCATGAAAAACGCAGAAGATAGAGGCGCATTCTTTATCACTCCCGGAACCAAAGTTTATAAGGGTATGATTATTGGAGAACATAATCGCCCCCAAGACTTAGAGTTAAATGTGTGTAAAACCAAGCAATTAACCAATCACCGCGCCGCTGGTGGGG
Organism: Anabaenopsis arnoldii; assembly: GCF_028331025.1. Classification (NCBI taxonomy): domain Bacteria; kingdom Bacillati; phylum Cyanobacteriota; class Cyanophyceae; order Nostocales; family Nodulariaceae; genus Anabaenopsis; species Anabaenopsis arnoldii. The sequence continues at coordinate 21,171 of NZ_JAQMUH010000174.1, forward strand.
ATGAACTGGTACAATTGCAAACACCAATAGAAATGAGTTTAGAGAGAGCTTTAGAGTACATTGGTTCAGATGAATTGGTGGAAGTCACACCGGAATCAATTCGTTTACGCAAAGTCAGCAAGAAATTCGCCAAACGTTAAAAACCCCACCCCCAAACCCTCCCCGGTGAGGGTTTGGAAACTTCTATCCACGGTTAAACCGAATGTGGTAAACTTAGGTTTAACCGCTTTAACATTGCCGATCGCGCTTGTAAGGCTAGACTATCATCTAGTGGTGACAAGGCGATCGCCTGTTGATACTTCAGCCGCAAAGCAGTTTGAATCAACCAGTCAGCGACAAAAGGATTTTTAGGTAACAAAGGACCGTGGGAATAAGTGGCGATCGCATTCTGATAAAATGCGCCCTCAGTCCCATCCTCACCATTATTACCCAAACCATAGACCACACGCCCCAAAGCTTCCACCTCACCTAGGCGAGTCCGTCCCCCATGATTCTCAAAACCCACTAAATAGGGTTTAGTTCCGGTCATCTCTGCTAATTCCCGCCCTAAGCGATTAGCTGTAACTTCAACTACCAAATTACCAATACAGCGTTGAGTATTTTCACCGGGATGTACAGAGACTAAATCAAAGATTCCTAAACCTTCAATCCGCTTCCCTAAAGCAGGTTCGTAATATTTACCCAACAGTTGGGGAGAACCACAGGTAAATACTCCCGGTGTACCATTGTGAATTTTATCACCCATAGCCTCCGCTTTTGCGCCCTGTAAATCGCGCATGACAATTTCTTGCTGGCGGTCCTGTGCGCCACCACCAACAATAATATCTACACTGCGAATATCAGCAGCCGTAGAATTTTGGTCTAGGGGAACCACCCTCACATTATACCCCCGCCACTGGGCGCGACGTTCGATGGTAATCACATTACCGCGATCGCCATAGGTACTCATCAGTCGAGGATACAACCAGCCGATAACTAATTCTAAAGTAGAACTCATAAAACCTCAATTACCCCAATTATAACTAATAACTTGGCTTAACTGACTCAGATTAACCACCCATAAACACACATACATTTTGACTTCCAGACATCGGGAACCATGACAACGTTCAGGTATTATACATAGCTAAAATCTGCCAGTGTTGAATTAAACCTCAGCAATTAGTATTCTATGTAACAGTTTTTTTGTCATATATTCACCATACTGTCAGAGTGTTTTTAGCTATCTCCAAGATTTATTTGTTAATTTTCCAGCCAACAAATTATAATCGGGATTACTTATGCAAGTTATTACAGCTCCTAATATTCCAATCATTGCTGGAGAAAACGCCGTCCCCGTCTCCCAATTACCTCCTATATGGCAAAATATAGCCGCGGGGGTTGCAAATGTGGGACTAGATCACCCCCAGACTTACGTAGAAATGGCTCAGTTATTCCAATATAAACTGGGGCGGGGTGATGTAGACTTATTTAGTGAACGTCCAGAATTAGCGCCTTTTAAATCAGCATTTTCCCAGCTATTTGGTCAACTAGGTTATGAAACCCTAGAATTTTATGGTCATGATTTCTTGATTGATAGCTATCCAGATTTTAAACAAGTTCTCGCAGATGTAAAATCCCAGGGTAGAGAATTCGCCCATGAGGTGAAAGTCGCACTCATAGGTAGAGAACTGTTTGATGAGTTTGGCTACGAACTACCCGCTAGTTTCTATCATGTCCACCTCGCGCCAATTTACCGAGATCATATATTTGAAGAACGAGCTTTACGCTTTGATCAACGGGATATCGCACACAAACGCTCTTGGGATGCTGTCTTACACGCAGGTAAAGTTTTTGCTGTGCAAATGAAAGTGCAAAGCATCGCCTCTAAATATGGTTTTACCTATCATCATGGTTGCGGTTGTAATTCTCATCTATCTTCTATTGATATCTCTGAGGGAGAATTTAACTATCAAATCAGTGCTGAGAAATATCACAGATGGATTAGAAGTTTTATCTGGACTGCTTGGTATGAATACGCCTTCTTTCCCATCGTTCCTAATACCAGTTATTTAGTCTGATGACGGTTGACGGTTGACGGTTGACGGTTAACTGTTGACGGTTGACGGTTGACGGTTGACGGTTGACGGTTGACGGTTGGTGGGTCAGTCAGAACAGGGGTGAGAAACCCCAGTCTCATAGCTAAAGTCCGATAAATCCGACACGGTGTTACAGCAGTTTTCAAGTAAATAAAATACACACCTTAACATCATAAATCTTGTGGGGTGGGCATCCTGCCCGCCCCTCAATACCTCACTCAGATAAAATGCGCTGTAACTCTAACAGTACAAATGTTGACGGTTGACGGCTCAGAGGTTAAGACCATCGCCTTTAACATCGCCTAGGGGCTGTTTTAATGTACCAGTTAACTATTACCGAAGTTCAATCAAAATAGCTGAAATAGCGATTCTAATGTTTTGACCCTCGGTCGCTTGCTGTATAAGGGTTTCAGCCTTTGACAGACTGGGGTAAAGTTCATTTCAGCCGCCGGTTTTTCTGAACCTGGCTAACGCCACGCTATCGCTATCGGAAACTGCCTCTAGACTTCTTACAGGGTAATGGTTTAAAATGCAAGGGTCCCCACTCGCTGGGGACATTATTTGAATGGAAACTTACACCTGCATCTTGACAAATGCAGATGAATAACGTCCCCACTGGCTGGGGACATTATTTGAATGGAAACTTAACAACGCCTGAATTGTTAAGATTATTATTTTATGTCCCCACTCGCTGGGGACATTATTTGAATGGAAACAGTTAGTTGATATAATAGGATTTGCTAGTTAGTGTTAGTCCCCACTCGCTGGGGACATTATTTGAATGGAAACCTAGGACAAGATCCCCGACTTCTTAGAGAAGTCGGGGATATTTCCCACTCGAACAGTGAGAAGAGAAACGCGATCGCATTGAGAATTGTATGGATTAATTGACGTTTCCCTAGAGACATCAATCGAATGGAAACGAATTAATGATTAAGCCCGGTTTGGGCTGAATATAAAGATTTGTCAACCCAAGAGTCCACTTTCAGTGGACTTTCGCGATTAGCCGGGGAATTCATTCCCCGGCTAATCCAATGATTGTTATCACACATCTTCCCAGTCAACCGTCAACAAATCCAAACCTACCCCCGAATAACTGTAATATTTCTACCTTGAGGACTCAGGACTATTTCCGTGGTAGTGCGATCGCTTATTGGGGGTAAATCAGGGCGACGGTCAAATATTACTAACCATCCTGTATCTAAATTTAAACCTGATAAATATTTATCTAACTGTATTAATCCTTGCTGCAATGGGTCCGGTTTACCCTGTTTCCACACCTTTAATTCCATCCCTAAGACCACATCCCCATAACGCAGACATATATCCATCCTCCCCGATCCTATAGCGTATTCCCGTTCTAAGCTACCCCCACCATTAACCACCCGGTGTAAAAATGCCATTAATACTAAGTGAGGCGCAATTTCTGGGTAAGGGGTACTTTTAAATAATGGTTCCCCGTGTTGTCGCCAAAAGTCTAAGAATAAGTCTAACAATTTTTCTGGGATTAATTCACCACTAGGA